>DAOVLC010000075.1 GCA_030631455.1 Candidatus Zixiibacteriota bacterium | reverse complement strand
ATTACAGACTTCGAAGCTTACAATGTTTACATGGGAAAAGAACCAGGCATCGACAAGTTGGGTCTGCTCGCCTCGCATGATCCGTGCAACTTCATGATGCTGTATTGGGATTATTTCTCGGGGAGATTTGTGGTTATCAGGCAGCCCATGACACTCAAGGAGCTACGCAGCATCTTCGGTAAGAGCTTCGATCCTTCAGAATATCCGTACAATGAAAATGGCACAGGATACGAACGCCACGGAAGAATCTACTGGTTCATCTCCGTCGGTTGGAATCAGTCGATACGCGCGTGGGATGACGGTTCTCCGATCACAGAAGGCACTGAATTGCGGAAACGATTCGCTGATGAGATCGCGCACGGAGAGGTGACTGCAGAGATCGATGCGCTTAATCCCGATCTCTGGGTGTTGGAATCGGATCCTGTGACGGGAGACACAGTTCTATATCACAAGTACTACGAATATGAGTACACGATCAACGGTCTGTCGGCATCCGTGCCGCACTACTTCGCGGTGACAGCATTCGATTTCGGGGATATGTATAACGACTTTGCGTCGATGGAAACCTCGCCGCTGGACAATGTGACAGAGATCTGGCCGATAGCCTATAGCGATGAGGTCCTGAGCAAAGGTCTCAAAGTGCGAACATACCCCAACCCGTACTTCGGGGAGAGTTCCGACAGAGCTGCGGGCGGTGATGGCGACATTGTGTTTGCCAATCTCCCTCCCCGCTGCACCGTCGAAATATTCACAGTCAGCGGAGACCTCGTACGGAAGTTCTCGCATCCGGGCAGACATAGCGACGCCGATTCACAACTGCGATGGGATCTAAATAACAAGAGGGACAAAAAGGTCAAGAGCGGCATCTTCATATACTCAGTCGAGTCAGACTGGGGCAATCAAATTGGCAAAATCGTGATTATACGTTGACCTGAGCGGGGGACTGGTGAATGGAGCCTATCGCGGTAGCTCCCGTTTCATGTGCTCGCAGGGGCACTGTCTCAGTGAATCCCGAATTCAAGGATTCCTGAGACAGGCTCCTGCGGATTATCGCTACTGGTTCCGCAGTAGTCAATCGGCTTGACGGTCTGACGCCTCTCGATCACCATTGCCGTTAGGCGCTTTTGGCGCGATGAAGTAGTAGATGATCAATGCCAGCCCGGCCAGAATGAACATGCCGCTAATCGTTGCCTCATCTGACCAGCGATACGGCGCCAGCTTGCCGATAATCACGGCTGAACCGATGCCAACCAACACCATTCCCCACTTGAGTGAGGATAGTGACGGGCTGCCATACTTGAAAAGGTATTTCACGTTCTTGTCGACCAGTCCCTTTTCGATGAGTCTCCTTCTCATAAAATAGTCAAGCACAGCCTTGACTACGAAGCAGATCGCGAAGAACACAATCGCCATGTGCAGAACATCACTGAGATTACCATCCATTTCTCTCTCCTTTGTATCGCGTTTTCAATCAGGTTAGACAGGTCACAGTGGAATATGTTTCAGTCCTCCAAAGAATATTGTTGCAACATTTATATGAAGATATCTGTCGAATAAGTGTGGAAAGGCAAGTGGACGAAGCGAGGGATCTTGTCAATAGAATACTGGCCGGTGATGCGAAGGCGTTCAAATCTCTTGTCGAGCAGAATCAGAGGTTGGTCAGCCATATTGTCTTCAAAATGATCCCGAACGAGACCGATAGAGAAGATCTTAGTCAGGATGTGTTCATGCGTGTATATAGGAATCTCGGCAGGTTTGAGTTCAGGTCCAAGCTTTCGACCTGGATTGCCAGAATCACCTACAACACATGCGGCAACTACCTGGAAAAGAAGAAAATACCGCTCTATGAAGACCTGGCACCTGAACAAAAGACCATTGATTCCTGCGCAGGCGCTAATCCTCTTCCTGATGAATACACAGAAAAGCAGGAAATCTCAGACAGGCTGCGAGAAGAGGTCGATATGCTGCCGATTCAGTACAAAACGATCATTACGCTCTACCACCTCGATGAAATGAGTTATACTGAGATTGGCGGTATAATGAAGCTGCCCGAGGGCACGGTAAAGAGTTACCTGTTTCGGGCAAGGAAGCTGTTGAAGGAACGACTGACGGCAAGATTCCAGCCGGAGGAGCTATGGAATCCAAACACCTGACAGACGCGGAAATCCAGGACTATCTCGACGGTAACGCTGTTCGTGAAGATTCCGCCGTTGCCGAGCATCTGGATTCGTGCGGTCTGTGCAAGAAGAATCTGGAGCTTTACAAGTGTCTTTATTCCGGGTTAAGCGATGGCGCCGGGTATGAGCTTTCTGTCGATTTCGCAGACAAGGTTGTCTCGTCAGTCGGGCTTGGCGAAAGCAGGGGCTTCTTCAGGAGATACGCCAATGTTTTAGTAACGATTATCGGAACTGTGGCTGCGATTACGGCGCTGTATTACTTTACTGACATACCGAAGATTATCGCGGGTGGTGCATGGCTCGGATGGTTCGATTCGATTTTTAAAGGCAGGATCTATAGCAGTATGACGGGCTACGCCAGTTCTGCGGGAAATACGGTAAGCCTGATCATCTCCGGCGTATTAGCTCTCGTTACGATCTGGGTTGTCGATCGATTCATGATCAGATCCAAACGCAGACCCTCATCGCTTGTCATCTGAGCAAAACTCACATTGCCAATGTCACCGGTGGATTAGCGAAGCAAAATCAACATAGAATCGGGTAACAAAGCCTGTTGAACGTGATATCGGGAAACTGCGCTGGTCGGCTACCTGCGCATTCTTCTCAATTGATCTATTGTCCCCTTGAGGCTTTTATTCTGCGGAATTCTGGCATGTGCAAGCTCAAGATAAACAAGTGCAGAATCGATGTAAGTAGGCTTGCTTTGTTCTTGCGAGGCATTCGCGAATGCGAGACCGAGGCCGTAGGCAACGGAGATATCCCCGGGAGACAGTTGTAATGCTGATTGATAGTGATCGATTGCCGCGTCAAACCGTTTAAGACCGGAATAGCTTTCGGCGAGATAGACCTCGGCGGAGTAACTCTGTTTGCCTGACGCCACAAATCGATTCAGGTAGACTGTTGCAGAATCGCTGTTATTCTGGTTGATCCAGTATTTCGTCAGTTCGAAATCTGTCGGACTGTATGTTCTGGCATCAGGATTGGGGCTTGCCTCCGAGATACGATACAATTTGACCGGCATTCCCCGAATAGCGTAGCTTGTGACGAGATCAGCGTTGTCCATCAGGCCGGGATAGTCTTTCCTGGCGCGTTCTTCGTTGCCGGGATCGACCAGCAAGTGAGTGATTGGGAATTTCTTGAAGAAATCGCGATCAGGTTTCTCGACACCGAATTGATGGTGGATACATCTGAGCTTATTCTCCTGAGTCAGTGCAGAAGCATAGGAGCCGGACAAAACAGCATCATTGCCGAGAATTGCCCCAAGGTCTCTGTCGGCCGATATAAGGGAATACTGGCGCGTCCCCATCCACGATGCGAAGCTGACGGTGTGAACCGCGAGATATCCAAGCAGCACAACCACAACCAGAATCTGAGCGACTGTCCTGAGATTCTTGAGGTACGGTGCCGCGTACTTGACAACAAAGGCGAGACAGAATCCGATTGCGGCAAACAGAAAGGTGTAGAAGTAAATGCTGCCGAAGACGGTCTGGGCCGTATTGTTCGAACCGGAAGATCCACCGAGCATGAGATAGAGTGAGCATAGAATTGGCGCCAGCCAGATGCTCCAGCCAATCGCGGGATAAACGGTTTTGAACGGTCGACTTTTCTTCTTCTTTGTTTTCGATTTCAGGGCCTCGAAAGGCAGGGCGAGCACAATTCCCGCCAGCGCCATCATCGGGAACATAAGCGTTGTCTGATACCTGAGAGGCCTGTAGTTGAACGGGAAAAGAGCCGTATATGCAAACACCAGCCAGAAAAGCAACAACACCCATCCGATGGTGAGAGGCGTGACCATGCGCTTGACCTTGAGCGCCTTTGCCAGATACCAGATTACTACCGCCCCTGAAATCGACGTTAGTATGGTAACGAACGGCAGCTTCTCAATAAACCTTCTCTCCCACAGAAGATTCTGAATCTGCCAGAAGAACATCTTTAATTCCTCAAAGGCTCTCGGTGCGCCGTAAAGCCCCATTCCCTGCTCGGCATAGTAGCTCGATACTTCCGAAGCCGATGGGAGATACGTGAAGAGAAACCAGAAGACTCCGACCGCTGCGTACGAAGCATAGAAGATAACCGCGCTCTTGACGACGGCTTTTCTGTCCACTTCGACAGTCAGATACTTGAGAATCCAGACCACCAGAAAGAAACCGGCGGCATACAGTGCAATCATCTTGCCAAAGAAAGCTGCCGCTGCCGTGGCCGCTCCTGCGAAACCGAAGAAATACCCTCGCCTCTCGCCGTGTGAGAACAGGTAGAATGAAGCGGCAAGCCAGAAATTCTGAGATGCCTCGAGAAACGGTATTCGGGCGAAAACACTAAAGGTGAAATTCGTGCATGCAATCAGTGCGAAAAGAAGGGATCCGATCCGCGAACCGAAGTTCTTCATGCCGAGTGAGACAAGGAGTATGGCAAGTAGGTTCAATATGGCTGCCGTGAGGTTTCCTTGCGCCCGTCCCGTTCCGAGGATGCTGTACATGAGATATGCGGCCACGGTCTGAGTCGATTTCTCATATACTATCCAACGCGAGTCATCAAACGGATTCGCATCGCCGTAATCGATCATATTTTCCGCGAAATAAGTATATGCGAAAGGATCGGTCGAAACATCCTGAGACTTCGTGAAGCCGATTGGAGCATCGGCTGAGATATTGATAGTCCTGAACAGTACCCCAACAAGGAGGATTACCCCCAGAATGAAGTAGAATCTCCGTCCATCTGCCAGCTTTGAAACTTTGGAGAGAAGCCGCATGCTGTAACCATTCCTCCATCAAGGACATGCTTGCCTATTCGGTAAGCCCCAACATGATACTGCAAAGGTATGAAGATCGCCACAAGTTTTCTAATAACGTTATATCAAGTCTCCAGATACACGCTGGGCCTGCCTGTCTCCGGGCTTGCTGCAAGAAACCCAGCCCGTGGTTGCGGCAGGTTTTGCGGATCCGCATCAGCGGATCAGTGTGACCTGCCGCCCATGCACAGCATATACTTATGTGTCAGGTCACAATCCCGTTTACACGGGCTCAAGACCCGACACAACGAAGGATGAGGTTCTTCAACAAGCCCCACCACGGGAATGCACAGGTTCAGGTCGCGATCTTTCGTGTTTCATTGTGAAGCAGCAGTAATGGGTCAGTATTCGTCCACCCGAACCGTGGGCACAGATTCACCGTTTCGGTCTGCAACAGGTCTCGAAAGTAGTGAAGTCGAACGGGAAATGGTCGATAACCTACGGCAGGGGGCTGAGGAGTTCGATTTTGAAACCTGTCCGCATCGGGGAAAGAGAGCGGGCTACCATACCAGCTTTCAGTGAGAAACACTTCAGTGCACTGATTGAGAACGCATCAGAGCTGATCACTGTTTCAAATCCCGACGGTACAATCCTATATCACAGTCCTTCATCGCTTCGTGAACTCGGGCACAATCCTGAGGACATGGTCGGCAAGAGTCTTTTCGACTACATCTACCATAAAGACAGGGAAATAGCCGCAGAAGCATTTCGGACCCTTCAAGAGACTCCCGTCTCGACAATTTCTATCGCGATACGGCTGATTCACGCAGACGGTTCATTGCGTCCTTGCCGGTCTACGTGCAGCAACCTGATCAATGATCCCTCAATCCGGGGAATTGTTATCAACTCGAGAGTTAATGCAGATCGGGACGCTGACAGGGACGCGCTCGAAAAATCGCTCTCTGTCATGAAGGCGACACTCGATTCGACTGCCGATGGTCTCCTGGTTACTGATCGTGATGGGAGGATCGTCAGCTACAACGGGAAATTCGCCGACATGTGGGGAATCCCATGCTCTATTCTGGATGAAGGCAGAAATGAGTTGGTGCTTCGTCTGGTTGCCGATCAGTTGAGGAGTCCCGAAGGGTTCCTCAGTCGTGTGAGAGATCTGTATCGGCACCTTGACGACTCCAGCTTTGACGTGCTTGAGTTCACTGATGGCAGGGTGTACGAGTGCTATTCCAAGCCGCAGCGAATTGAGGGCAAGTCTGTCGGTCGCGTGTGGAGTTACCGCGATGTAACAGATCAGAAGCGGTCTGAAGAGAAGCTGAAATCGAGCGAAGAGACGTACAGATTGCTCGTTAATACTTTTGCTGATGCCGTAATCTCAATTAATTCCGATATGAAGATTGAACTCTGGAATCCGGCAGCTAAAAGGATCTTCGGTTACAGCGAGAAGGAGGCAATCGGGGAAGGTCTTTCTCTGATTTTCCCGAGACAGGATGAGAGTTATTTTGTCAACTCTGTTTCAGATTTCATCGAAACAGATAACGGTTCATACTTCGGTTGGACAATCGAGCTTACCGCGATCACCAAAGATTGTAAAGAGATACCGGTTGAACTGTCGATCTCAGTGGCGAGAAGCCATGGGGCGAAGGCTGCAACCGTTATAGTTCGAGATATATCCGAAAGGAAGGAATCACAGCGCGAGATTGCCAGGCTCGCCACATTTCCGGCAGAAAGCCCGTACGCGGTTGTTGAACTCGATTCGCAAGGAACAATCATCTACAAGAACCGCGCAACAGACAAACTCACGGCAGACTGTGGATTGTCCGCAGGCGAGATTCACCGAATACTTCCTCCCGGCGTAGCCGACATTTGCCGCACCGCCCTCGGTACGGAAGAAGATTTTCACAGAATTCAGCACGAAGTGAATGACCGCATGTTGGAGTGGATGTTCCATCCAATATCCGAAAGCGGTGAGGTTCACGCTTGTGGCCGAGAGATAACCGAGGTCAGGAGACTTGAGGCACAGTTACGACAATCTCAGAAGCTCGAAGCAATTGGGACACTGGCAGGAGGTGTTGCTCATGATTTCAACAACCTT
>DAOVLC010000160.1 GCA_030631455.1 Candidatus Zixiibacteriota bacterium | reverse complement strand
CCTTCGAGATGCTGTCCGGTCGCCCACAATACCGAGCGTACATCCATCGGTCCCCAATCGGGATGCATTTCGAGCAATAGAGCAATCGCACCTGCCGATAATGGGGCTGCCGCCGAGGTTCCTCCGAAATTGTGCGTGTATCCACCCAACAGTGTCACTGTTGTCACTCCGGTTCCCCGTGCACAGATATCCGGTTTGATCTGTCCATCGGAAGTCGGACCGGGTGATGAGAAGTCGGCATAGAAGCCACTCGATGTCACGGCACCGACTGCGATTACACTGTCGCCATCTGCCGGAGCAGTGATATACCCCAGGGTCTTACGCGCGTTTCCAGCTGAGGTATTGACTGTGATTCCAGCAGCGGCAGCAAGATCACACGCTACTGTAATGGGGGCGGTGTTGCCATCCATATCCGCATATGTATACCAATCGCTGTAGCCGAGAGAGGACGTTACTATATCGCATCCGATTGAATCGGCCCATTCGAGTGCTGCGATGAAGTTATCCTCTTCCTGCTGAACTTCCTGTGTTACGTCTTCAGTCTTTGCCAGAATGAACGTAGCACCGTACGCGGGACCATAGAGATAGCCTGGGGCCGCGCCACCAACCGTGCCAAGAACACTCGTGCCGTGGCTTTCCTGCCCAGAGTCATTGTCGCTTACATCGGGGTCGTTGTTGATAAAATCGTACGTGGCATGTATGTCCATGCCATTGAAAGCCTCATGGTCAGTCCTGAATCCGGTGTCGAATACGCCGATCATCACTCCCGCTCCGGTATAGCCCTCCTCATGCAGAGGTATGACTCGAATCTGATCGAGTTGCGGGGCTGACGCGCCGTAGTCGAGCAACCATGCCCCTGTTGGGGCGAAGGACAGAGTGTCAGGTTCCGGTTCCGGTGGCATAAGCTTCCTCTTGAACAGGAGTACCGGCTTTATCTCTCGCACAATATCCTGTCTGTCGAGCCATTCGAGTTGATTCATGTCAGCCGAAACCGAGACAGCATTGAGTAGCCTCGACACTGTGCGGACTTCAATTCCGGTGTCTTCGATCATCCGGACGTATCGAGTCGCCACTGGAAGATCATGAATGGTAACATCCTGCCTGTGAGCGCGCAAAGCGCGTCTGCGGATGCTTCTGTCGGACAGGGGCAGTTTCGACCGTTGAAGGCTTGTCTTGAGCAGTTGATCCGCTCCGCCCTTGTCGATGAAGAATATCCAGTATCGGCCTGTCTCGGACTCGATTCGGTTCGCACCGTATCCGTCGTATTTCGACAGGGAGGGGCCCTGAGCAGAGACTATTGCCATAGCCCCAAACATGAGTATCACCATAAGTGCAACATTTACTGTAGTCAATCTCATCACAAATATCCTTCTCAATAAGTATACAACTCGCATTAAGCGGTGGATCGCTTATATGCTGCTCTTGAGACACGTTCACAGAACAGCATCTCACAAACCTGAAATAAGCGATCTCGTATGAATTTGCGCAAGGGAAATAACTTTGCACCTCTGTAGCGAATGGAAATGCATCATTGACAATTGACACGGTTTTTGCGTTCTTGATCGCCGGTGGAACTGCGTTGACTGAAATGGCGTTGCAGACTTGCAGACGCGAATATCATCTAAGATGAGGTAAGAAGATAATGAGGCGATTCGTCACCCTTTGTCTTGCATTCACCGTTGGATGCACGGTGGCTACACTGGCACAGATACCGGAGACACTCGAACAGGCCAAAGCACTGGCGTCCGAGAGAGGCAAACCGCTCCTTGTTGAGTTTTTCCACGACGACTGAGAGTATTGCGAACTTGCCGCTCGTGAAGCGGAAAGGGAAAACGTAGTCAAGGAAGCTCTGAAGTCAGTAATTCACTTCCCGATCAATGTCGAAGGGGAGGAGGGCAGCGTGCTCTCCGAGGTATATAAGGTCGGAACGACCTACCCTGTTTTCATCCTGATGAACAGTTCGGGCGAGATTATCAAGCGGTGGACCGGCTATTCAACAGCAACCGCCTTTGTCGGCAAACTGAAGAGCTCGCTGTCCGACCTTGCCAGCATCGATGAACGCCTCGCAAGATACAAGGCCTCACCGACTTTCAAGGATGCCTTAGGTCTCGCCAAGTATTTCACTGATGTTGGCGAGAATCTCCAGGCAATCGAGTTCTATAACAAAGCGAAGGACTTGGGCAAGGGTACTAATGTAGATTTCACATACCAGATATTTATGAACACTGCCAATGCCTCCTGGAAGGAAACGCTACCGTTCGACGATGTACTGCCGACGGCTGATGCGGTTCTTACCGCTAAACGGAAGAACGTAAGCAATATCACCAAGGTCTCGCAGATAATGGCTCGGTTGGCGCGTAAGCGTGGCAGGACCGATGAGATAGCCAAATACCTTCAGGCTGGGATTGACGTAACGGCAAACAGTCAGGACCCGAAAACCAGGGAATCCCACAATCTGGCAGAAGCGGATTTCGCTTTGCACATCGATGGGGATGAATCCAAGGCTGTCAAGATTCGCAAGTCGGGCCTGGGTGCCGGCTGGGATGAGAATCGCGACAAGTTCTATGCCTTTGCTAAATGGTGCCTTGATCGAAAGATCAATCTCGAAGAGGCCGAGCTGTACGCTCGCAAGACGATCAATATGGTCTATCCGGGCAAAATACGCGCTAAAGTCCTGAATATTGTAGCCGAGATTTGCTTTGCCCGAGGCAAGACGGGAGAAGCGGTCAAGGTCATTGGCATGGCTATCGAGCAGGAGCCGGAAAACGACTTCTATGCAAAGCAGCTGAAACGCTTCAAAGAGAGCGTGGAACGTTAAGATTAAGGCGTACTGCCCCACGAGTTCTAACGATTTCGATTCAAAGTGCTTGCAGAAACCTATCCGGCTCCTATATACTGTCTACAAAACAAAGCTATTGGGAGGATTCTATGCCGCTACTATTGTGCAAAGATGATGTCGTGAAAGTACTGAATATGGCTGACTGTATGGCGGTTGTCGAGAAGGCGTTTGCCGAGCTTGCCTCCGGCACGGCTGTGCTGCCACTCCGTACACCGATCACACCGCCGGACGGCCTTTCGCTCTATATGCCGGCATATCTCAAGGAAATGGGTGCGCTTGCCTGCAAAGTTGTGACCGTCTACAAGAATAATCCTCAGAAACACAATATGCCGACCGTGATGGGCAAAGTGCTCTTGCAGGATCATGAGACCGGTGATGTAATATGCATTATGGACGGTGGCTATTTGACGGCCGTAAGAACCGGTGCAGCAAGTGGTGTAGCCACAAAGTATCTTGCTCGGGAGGACAAGGGTCAGATAGCTGGTATATTCGGCGCAGGTGTACAGGCGAAGATGCAGCTCTGGGCTGTTGCCGAAGCCCGCGATATAGCAAGGGCGTTAGTATATGACGTCAGCAGTGACGCAGTAACGAAGTTCATCTCGGAGATGGGGAGCAAACTCGATCTTGATGTTCGGGCCGCCGACTCGCCGGATCAGATTCTTGAATCGGCCGATATTATCTGCACTGCGACATCATCTCCCACACCGGTATTCGACGGCAGCAAGGTGAGAGAGGGTACACATATTAACGGCATCGGAAGCCATACTCCAAACGCTCGCGAACTCGACACGGCTATCGTCAAGAGATCGAAGTTCATAGCGGATTCCTATGAGGCGTGTCTGAAGGAAGCTGGCGACATCATGATTCCGATTGGTGACGGAGAGTTCGATAAGTCACACATGTATGCCGAACTCGGGGAGATAGTCACCGGCACGAAGCCGGCCAGAGCGAGCGACCAGGAGATCACACTCTTCAAATCGAATGGCCTCGCAATACAGGATACTGCCACCGCGAAACTGGTTTATGACAAAGCCGTCGAGATGGGAATCGGCAACAAAGCGGAGATTTGACAAACAAGCCCCTGCGTGTCTTGAACTCGCGATGCGAACTCCTGACGAGTTTGCTTTTTATCTGCGAAGCTTTTGAAGCGAAAGAAAGTCTTTGCCGAAGCAGAATATCTGGATGCAGGCAAGCAGGAGTGGTATGTCGCGCAATATCAGATTCATCGCGCTGCTCTTCCCCCTGACTGAGGTCGAGAAACAGCCGCAGTTGATATCAATCCCTCTCAGGTAGACAATCGTCAGAGCCACCAGGAACATAACCAGCATCGCGCCGATCAACACCGTAGCACCTCTCGGCCAGATGCCGAGTATCAGCGCCAGACCCGCGACCATTTCAACCATTGGCATAAATACTGCCATAATGTTGATAGCCCATCCCGGCAGAATATGATAGTAGTAGATGAGCCGCGCGAACTGATCAATATGCACGATCTTGTCAATCGCAGCATAGCAGAAAACGGTGCCGAGTAACAGACGCATGGCAAAAGTCAGGTACTTGTTCGAGATCAGCTCTTTCAACCTTCCTGCTCTCGATCTGGATACACAACCGGCAACCCGGCTTTCTCCCATCTGCGCCATCCGCCGAAGAATATCTTCACACTGTCATACCCCATTTCGTCTCTAAGATACCTCGCCAGAAACAGACTTGACTCACATTCAGTACCTGAGCAGTACGTAACGATAAGAGTATTCGTATCGAGAAGAGGCTCGATCTTCTTCCAGTGGGTGTCATATACATCCTCCTCCGCCTCGAAAGGAAGCAACAGGGCGTCTTCTATATGCCCGCGTTCATACTCTTCCGTGTATCTCGCGTCGAGGAAAACGACTTCGAGATTCTGATGCAGGGCAGAGGCCTCGACAAGATTCAAGAACGGCGGATCACCCGGCTCGCATGACAGGCAGTCCCATGTCGAATCATCTTCGGAATCGGAAAGACTCGGCCAGTGACCGACCCAGGCAATCCGGCTGCTCGAAACGCTGTTGCTGATAAATCCGGCAACAAGCGAGATTGCGAGAATGATGATGATTTCAAACGTCAGTTTCTTCATGTCAACCTCTGTTGGGCCTGCATTTTCAGACACCAATCAGCAAAACTTATTATAT
>DAOVLC010000344.1 GCA_030631455.1 Candidatus Zixiibacteriota bacterium | reverse complement strand
GGACGATCTGATCGGTACGTATGCAGTCAGAGGTGAAAGAGAGGGATACGACATAGTTATCGTCACCGGAGATAAGGACTTCACGCAGCTTGTGAACGATAAGATCAAGATGCTGACTCCCGTCAAGAGTGGCGAGGCGCTGGAATTGCTTGACCGAGACGGAGTCAAGGGGAAGATGGGTGTCTTTCCTGAACGAGTAATCGATCTCCTGGCACTGATGGGAGATACGTCGGATAACGTTCCCGGTATTCCCGGTGTCGGGCAAAAAACCGCCCTCGCGCTTCTCGAAAAGTTCGAGACATTCGAGCAGGTATTCAAGCGGGGCTACGATATTCCTCAGAAGGGTCTGCGCAAGAAGGTCACCGAGGGCAAAGATAGCGCCTTTCTCTCTAAAGACCTGGTTACGATTCGAACTGATATCGACATAGAGTTCGATCCGGAAAAACTGGCCGCAAAATCGTGGGATAATGACCGAGTGCGGGAGATGTTTAAGGAGCTTGAGTTCACGAGATTTCTCGAGAAGTTCGGAGATGACGAAGAGACTGGTCAGAAACCGAGACGGGAGTTTAAGCAGGATTATCGACTTATATCATCTGCCGGGGAGTTGAAGAAGCTACTCGACAAGGCTAAGAAAAAAGGCGAACTGACTTTTGATACTGAGACAACCGGCGTCAACCCAATAACTGCTGATCTGGTAGGTCTTTCGTTCAGTATCGAGGAAGGAAGAGCCTTTTATGTTCCGATCGCGCATGATTCCTATGACGATAATCTGTCTCTCGAAGAAGCTGTCGATATTTTCAAACCTGTTATGAGCGATCCGGAAGTCGCGAAATGCGGGCAGAATATCAAATACGATTATCTGATCCTGCGGCGACACGGGATCAAGGTCAATGGCGTCGCTTCGGATCCGATGATCGTGTCGTACCTTCTCAATCCATCTGTCAGACAGCACAATCTCTCGTTTCTCGCCGCGGAGCATCTTGGCTACAAGATGCAGCCGATTACAGACTTGATCGGCTCGGGGAAGAAGCAAAGATCATTTGCGACTGTCTCAGTGAACGATGCAACTTTCTATTCAGCTGAAGATTCAGACTGTACGCTTCGGTTGCGGAACATCATGGAGCCGAAACTCGCAGAACTCGAACTCGATAAGCTATATCACGAAATCGAAATGCCTTTGGTAGAAGTGCTGGCCGAGATGGAACTCGAAGGAGTAAATATCAACGTCGATTTTCTCGGGCAACTCTCCAAGGAGATGGAACTCGAACTGGAGAAGCATGCGGAGGAAATCTACAAATACGCCGGCGAAGAGTTCAACATCAACTCGACACAGCAACTCGCCAGAATTCTCTTCGAGAAGCTCGGACTCAAACCAATCAGAAAGACAGGCAAAAAAACAGGCTATTCGACCGATCAAGCGGTTCTCGAAAAACTCAGCGAAGAGCATCCTCTGCCAAGACAGATTCTGGAACACCGGCAGTTCGCCAAGTTGAAGAGCACCTATGTCGATGCACTGCCCATGCTTATCAACGAGGAAACGGGACGAGTTCACACATCATTCAATCAGACTGTGGCGGCGACAGGTCGGCTGTCGTCATCCGATCCGAATCTTCAGAATATACCGATCCGCACTCAGGAAGGAGCACAAATCAGGAAGGCGTTCATACCCCGAGATTCCGATCATCTGCTTCTATCTGCCGATTACTCGCAGGTTGAGTTGCGTATCATGGCGCACTATGCTGATGATAGCACAATGATCGAGGCCTTCGAACACGGCGAGGACATTCACGCCCGAACTGCATCAGAGGTCTATGGAGCCGATCTGGATGATGTCACCCCCGAAATGAGAAGGCGTGCAAAAACTGCGAATTTCGCTGTCATCTATGGTGTCTCAGCGTACGGGCTGTCGCAGCAATCCGATATGTCAGTATCCGAATCAAGCCAGTTTATCGAGACATATTTCAGAAGATATCCCGGAATCAGAGAGTATATGGATGAGCGAATAAGCTTTGCACAAGAAAAAGGTTACGTTACGACCCTTCTCGGCAGGCGCAGATATATCCCGGACATCAACTCGCGGAACCGGAACGTGAGGCAATTCGCCGAGAGGATTTCCATCAACACGCCGATTCAGGGCTCCGCAGCCGACATGATCAAGGTCGCGATGATTCGCATCTATAAGGCACTGCAGGGCATGAAGTCGAAGATGATTCTTCAGGTGCATGACGAGTTAGTTTTTGACGTCCACAAATCGGAACTGGACAGGGTGAGCGAAATCGTACGATCCGAAATGGAGAATGCGATAAAACTCAAAGTCCCGCTCAAAGCCGATATGGCAACGGGCGAGAACTGGCTCGAATGCAAATGAGGCTGCATGATTACGATAGGCATTTACGGCCGCATAGGCTCAGGTAAATCAGAAGTCGCGAAGATATTTGCTGAGAGCGGAGCAGCTGTTATCTCCGCAGACCAGGTCGGCAAAGAGGTTGTGGATCAAGACCAGTCTGTGCTCGAGGCGCTTGTGGATGCATTCGGTGAGGAAATCGTCGACTCGAACGGAAGGTTGAAACGGCGCGATTTAGGCAGGATCGCCTTCTCATCGGCAGAGAACCGTACTAAGCTCGACAGCATAGTCCATCCACCGCTCCTCGACAACCTTCGGACGAAGATCAGTGAATACAGAAAGAGCAAGCGGCATTCCATTATCGTTGTTGACGCCGCTTTGATTCTGAACTGGGGATTAGAGAGCGAACTGGATGTTCTTGTGTGTGTCACTGCGCCTGAAAACTCTCAGATAGAGAGAATGGTACACGGCGGTCTTTCTGCACACGAAGCGAAAGATAGGCTGAATTCGCAGATTCCAGCTGATCAGCAGGCCTCCAAAGCCGACTTTGTCATAGATAATAGCGGAACACTCGATGAGTTGCGGGCTGATGCCGCGAGAGTACTTGGACAGATAAAGCGTCAGGGAAAAATCTATTGACAGAGCCGTCTATGAGGCTATATTCACTGGTTATCGAACGCGTCACAACATAGGGAGGAACCCTTGAATCCCTTCGGTTACAACATTGAACAGCTAAAAGAGAAAGCCTTTGAGATCAGGCGAGATATTATTACCAT
>DAOVLC010000083.1 GCA_030631455.1 Candidatus Zixiibacteriota bacterium | reverse complement strand
CCCTCATGAAGCCGGGGTCCGCACGATCTGCGCCCCCAGCACTCAGACCAGTTTCGTAGCACAATTGCGGAAGAATATGCCGCTTGATGTCGGGATTGTCTACTGGGTCTGCCTGTCGGCACCATGCACTTCATGCTTCATCCCGTTCCATTTCGGGATCAAGGAGTTCCCGTCAGGGTTCTCATCGACAGGAGGAAGCCCATCGGATGAATTCTACAGCACGAAGATCGAATCGCCGTTTGAAGTCGATACGCTCGAAGCATTCTGGACATTCAAGAATTTCCAACAGAAGATTGATCCTGCTTACGGAACTAAGATTGCGAGTATCAAGGATAAGATGGTAGTTATCGAAGAGCATGCGATGAAAATCCAGGATCAAGTGGAAGAGAATGCCCTCAAGCTTTACACCACTGACCGTGTTGCGGCGTCAGAGATGCTCTTCGACTACTCGAATGGAGTCTATCACTCCGCTATGGAAGCGATGAGGGAAGTACTGTCCGGAAAATGATGAACGATGGAGTTACCTCATTGTGAACGGAATCATATTCGACATCAAGAAATTCGCTATCCATGACGGCCCCGGTATCCGTACTACTGTCTTCTTCAAGGGATGCTCACTGGACTGCTGGTGGTGCCACAACCCCGAAGGCCGGAAGCTCGAAACGGAAACCGTGAGCGTAAAGCCCGGAGGCGATGCCTCGGACTCCCGCATTCCGGCAAGGACGGAAGTCATCGGCAGAGATGTCAGCGTGGCAAGCGTGATGGAAGAGATTCTGAAAGATGTGATTTTCTACGACCAGTCCGGCGGCGGTGTCACATTCTCAGGCGGCGAACCGATGATGCAGCCGGAATTTCTAATCGAATTGCTACAACTCTGCAAAGAGAATAGCCTGAACACAGCCGTGGACACATCAGGATACGCCTCATGGGACGACTTCGAGAAAATCTACAATCTGATTGATCTGTTCTTATACGATCTGAAACTTATGGATGATGAGTCGCATATCAAGTATACCGGAGTATCGAATGAACTCATTCTCGAGAATCTGGCGCGACTTTCGAGTATGGGCAGCAAGGTCGAGCCGCGAATCCCGTTGATACCCGGCATTACGGATACCGAGGAGAATCTTGAAGCCATAGCAGAGTTTCTCACGCCGCGGAAAAACATTCGCCAGGTAGTCTTGTTACCATATAACAGGCTCGGAGAGGACAAATCCAGGAAGTTCGATCTGACATATAAAGCTGGTCAGCTCTCTGTCCAGAGCGGTGATGAGCTTGAGAATAAGGTTGAGATATTCAGATCGCATGGATACGGAGTGAGAATCGGAGGGTAGATAGCTATGAACGATAGAATAAGACGACTCCGGCAGCAGAGCCTTGACGCGATACCACGCATCTCACTGGAGCGCGCGCAACTTATCACAGAGTTCTACAAGAGCGGCAAAGCCGAGCGGGTATCGGTACCGGTCGCAAGGGCGCTTGCATTCGAGCATCTCATGGAGAACAAACAGATTTGCATTAACGAAGGCGAGTTGATTGTCGGGGAAAGAGGACCTGCTCCGAAAGCGACGCCAACATATCCTGATATCTGCACACACAGCCTGAATGACTTCGAGATCTTGGACTCGCGGAAGAAGGTTTCGTTCAAAGTCACCGATGAGATCATGAAAATCCAGGAAGAGACGATCATTCCATTCTGGGCGGGTCGATCCATACGCGACAGGCTCTTCGATGCAGTCGATGAAGAATGGCGAGCGGCCTATGATGCCGGTATTTTCACTGAATTCATGGAGCAGCGTGCACCCGGCCACACGGTATTGGACGACAAGATTTACTCCAAAGGATTCATCGACTTCAAGAATGACATAAAGAAAAACATCGATAGTCTAGATTTCTATGATGATTCCGATGCATCCGCGAAGAGGGAGCAGTTGAGCGCAATGCTGATAGCAGCAGACAGTCTCATGAA
Source organism: Candidatus Zixiibacteriota bacterium (assembly GCA_030631455.1). Classification (GTDB taxonomy): domain Bacteria; phylum Zixibacteria; class MSB-5A5; order JAABVY01; family JAHJOQ01; genus DAOVLC01. The sequence continues at coordinate 4,676 of DAOVLC010000083.1, read as the reverse complement.
TTTCGCAAACCGTCATTCCGATAAGCTGCGGGAACTCGCCAAAGCTGAGGCTGACGCATCGAGGACAGAAGAACTTGCGCAGATGGCCGCTATCTGCGAGCGTGTGCCCGCACACGCGCCTGAAACATTCTGGGAAGCGTTGCAGTACTACTGGTTCGCGCATCTCGGTGTGATTACCGAACTGAACACCTGGGATTCCTTCAATCCGGGTCGTCTTGATCGTCATCTGATGCCATTCTACAGGAGAGATATCGAGGCAGGAATCCTGACCGAAGAGCGTGCACGTGAACTGCTACAATCGTTCTGGGTGAAATTCAACAACCAGCCTGCGCCACCGAAGGTTGGTGTTACCGCACAGGAAAGCAACACGTACACGGACTTCTGCCTGATTAATCTTGGTGGTGTTAGTGAGATTGGCGAAGATGCCGCAAACGAAATGACATATCTTATCCTCGATGTAATCGAGGAGATGCGTCTTGTTCAGCCAAGCTCGATGGTGCAGATAAGCAAGAAGAGTCCGGATCGACTGCTCAAACGGGCCTTGAAGATAATCAGAACCGGCTACGGGCAACCATCTCTTTTCAATACCGACGCTATCGTCCTCGAGTTAGTCAGGCAGGGGAAATCAATCATCGACGCCCGGAATGGCGGTGCGAGCGGATGTGTGGAGGCCGGCGCATTCGGTAAGGAAAGCTATATTCTAACCGGCTACTTCAATCTGACCAAGGTCCTGGAGGTCACTCTAAATAGCGGAATCGATCCGCGAACCGGTAAAATGCTCGGAGTGAGAAGCGGCGATCCAAGAGAGTTCGAGACTTTCGATGATCTGTTCGAGGCATTCAAGATACAGTTAAAGCATTTCATCGATGTGAAAATCAAGGGTAACAGGATTATCGAAAGACTGTGGGCAGAGTATCTACCTGCGCCTTTCATGTCGATTCTTATCGATGACTGCATTCAGACAGGCAAGGACTACAATGACGGCGGTGCAAGATACAACTCGTCGTATATTCAGGGTGTCGGGCTGGGCAGTATCACGGATTCGTTGACCGCAATCAAGTATCATATATTTGACAAAAAGAATTTCAGCCTGAAGAACACTCTCGATGCTCTTAATGCGAACTTCGAGGGATTCGAGCAGATCAGGAAGGTTTTGCTTGATGACACGCCGAAGTACGGCAATGATGACGATTATGCTGATGATGTTATGAGGCAGGTATTCGAGGCCTATTTTGAACAAATCGACGGCAGGCTAAACACCAAGGGCGGACACTATCGGGTCAATCTGCTGCCGACCACCTGCCATATATATTTCGGAAGCGTAGTTGGCGCTATGCCGGACGGAAGGAAAGCTACAGAGCCGCTGTCGGAAGGTGTCTCGCCGGTGCAGGGAGCTGATCGAAAAGGTCCTACTGCGGTATTGAAATCTGCGGCCAAGATCGATCATCTGAGAACAGGTGGCACACTACTGAATCAGAAGTTCACTCCGCAGATTCTGGCGGACGAAAACGGCATCGAAAAGCTCGCGCACCTGATCAGGTCCTATTTCAAGATGGATGGTCATCATATTCAGTTCAACGTGGTGACGGCAGAGACGCTCCGCAAAGCACAGCAGGAACCGGAGAAATACAGAGACCTGATAGTCCGAGTAGCAGGCTACAGCGATTATTTCGTCGACCTTGGCATAGATCTGCAGAACGAGATCATCAAGAGAACAGAGCAGGGGTTGAGTTGACTTCCAGGTGATAGGATATGACGAACGTCTCCTGTGCCACAAACGTCCCGATGCAGTCTCATAAGCCACAACTTCATGTGCTCGCGGGGGCTGTGCCCCTGCGATTATTCGCTGCATCCGACTCTGCGGCCGTAACAAACCAGCGCAGCGGCACAGCCACTGCGCGCACTTGTGAGGTGGACATCATACTGATGCACGAGGACAGACGAATCATATCTCCAGGCGGTAGAATATGATTGACGCGTCGGATTCGTTGGATAAGTGGAAACCACCACCGAACTGGCTGAGAATTAGCACGATCGATGCTCATGCCGGCGGTGAGCCGTTGCGGATAATTGTCGACGGCTATCCTGAGTTACCGGGTGACACCATCCTTGCGCGCGGACGGTACGCGAAGGAGAATTTCGATCACCTCAGAAAGGCGTTAATGTGGGAACCGCGGGGACATGCCGATATGTACGGGTGCATTATCACTCCACCTGTTTCTGAGCACGCGGATTTCGGGATTCTGTTCCTGCATAACGAGGGATACAGTAGCATGTGCGGCCACGGTATTATTGCCGTAACCAAGGTCGCGCTTGAAACAGGAATGCTCCCGATGAGCGAAACTGAAACAGTGGTCAGAATAGACACGCCATCCGGCCTGGTAACGTCGCACGCAAGAACAACAGGCGGATGTGTCAGCAGTGTCTATTTCCACAACGTGCCTTCGTTCGTGGTAGCTCTCGATGAAGTTGTCGATGTCCCGGAATTGGGCAAAGTCCGATACGACCTCGCATTCGGCGGGGCATACTACGCCTATGTTCAGGCTGCGGATATTGGCGTAGACTTGACTCCGAAGAACCACAGCAAGCTGATCGAGAGAGGAAATCAGATCAAGCGCGCAATAATGAAGAGCCGCCCAATCACTCATCCGTTCGAAAAAGATCTGAATTTCCTCTATGGGACAATATTCATAGGTCTGCCTCTCGGCGACAATTCGGACAGCAGGAACGTATGCATATTCGCTGAGGGTGAAGTGGACAGAAGTCCAACCGGAACCGGTGTCAGCGGTCGGATGGCGATTCATTACGCACGTGGAGAGATTGGGATCGACGAACCGATGGTCATCGAGAGCATTATCGGCAGCACATTCACCGGCAGAGTCGTCAGTGTAACAGATTCCGGCCCACACTCCGCAATCATTCCTGAAGTAGAAGGCACAGCATACATCACCGGCAAACATGAATTCCTGATCGACCCGGACGATCCTCTGCGTGAAGGTTTCATCCTCCGATGAAAGAGAACGTTGGAATTCCCCTTTATTCTTGACACGCACGACAGTCATCCGGTCATTGTAAAACCATGAATGTGTCAAAGAGAGTCTCTTCGATCCTTCTGCTCGTCATCGCTGGCGGAATACTCCTCGTCTTATGCACTTTCCAACTTCCGGGAGAGAATATCCTCGCTGGCGAGATTAATAATACCGGACACACACCGGTTTTCGGGCTGCTCGCGCTGACACTACTCGGCCTGTCGAGGCTGATTCTCGGAAATGCCATGCAAGACGGCTATAAGCACTATCTTGCGGCGTTCATACTGTGCATTTCCATCGGCGCGTTGATTGAATTTATTCAGTTTTTCGGGCAACGCGATGCTGATGTATGGGACCTGGTCAGAGATATTGCGGGAGCCTCTTCATTCCTCGGATTCTATGCTACTGTAGATCGCCGAATCAGGCACGGATGGAAACGAGGGTCAAGGATGGCTGTTCGCATAGCATCGATAATAGTGCTGATGGCGGCACTCACTCCGCTGGCTCTATGTTCCGGTGCCTACCTTCACAGAAACGCGATATTCCCCAAACTGCTCACCTTCGATTCTGTCTGGGAGACCAAGTTTCTAACGACACGCAATGCCGAACTCAGCAGAGTACCTCCGCCAGACGGATTGATCGTGGTTGAAGGACGAGAAATTGGCAGGCTGACGATGTTCCCGGATACCTACTGCGGATTCAGAATTGCCGAGCCATGCCCTGACTGGAGCGGCTTCGGCTACTTGTGCTTTGATGTCTGGAATGAACTCGACTCAGCAATTACTCTCACGGTCAGAATCGACGATGTTCACCATAATCAGGAATATGAGGACAGGTATAACGGGTCATTCAGGATAACACCGGGGCTGAATCATGTTTCAGTCGACCTCCAAGAGGTTAGACATGCTCCTTCATCGCGTGAGATGGACATAACCGCAATTGAATATATCTACTTCTTCACATACGAACCGAAACAGCCCCTGACATTGTATATTGACGATGTGGAACTGCTGGAGTAGGTTCAGGAGTTGATGGTTTTGCAGACTGTGAGAGATATGAGGTTGTTTCAAGAACTTACAAGTGTCCACAGTTTTGGCGAAAACACAACATTGTCAATCCCGCGAAGAAGCCTGTTGAAGAACCTCATCCGCCGTTGTGTCGGGTCTTGATCCCGTGCAAACGGGATTGTGACCTGACACTTAAACAATAGATTCCTGCCTGCGCAAGAATGACGTGTGCGCAGCACTAGTGCAATCCTCTTGGGACACCAGTCATTTAGAAGCTCTTGCGCTTAAATTTCCGGCGAAGAGAAAGAATGAATAACGTTAGAAGTGATGCAATAAGAACAGACTCTGCTTTCATTGCTATCTTTTGAAGCGCCGAATGAAGATGCCTGTCGGCCGCACCGCTGCGCAGTAGGACAATATCCAAATTGACATTCAGCGCTTCCCAATAGTCCCCCCAAAGCTGTTTACTCGTCAACGTTGAGAGGCTCTCGGGTGTAACATCGTAGTTCACATATCCTGCCACGGATTCATTGCACTGCGACGTGCCTATGCAGAAGCCAGTTAAGAGCATGTAGGAAGTGAAAATAAACCCTATTGCACAAGCGAGTATCAATGGGAGAATGATGTTTTCGCCGTAATT
>DAOVLC010000144.1 GCA_030631455.1 Candidatus Zixiibacteriota bacterium | reverse complement strand
TCGTATATGTCATCTCCGCCGCAGTCTATCAGCGTGCCGAGCGTGAAATCATGCCCCACGCCCTGAGCCATGTTCATCGTGGCGGTGTAATGGTCGTTGCCGGAGCTGTCGATCAAAATGCCAAGCCCGAAATGTGCTCCCGATCCCTGCACATACCAGACGCCGTTGTAGATGTCATCGCCGGAGTCGTCGAGAAGCATCCCGATGGCGTACCAATAGGCGCAGCCCTGTGCGAACAGTCCTGCGGAGTAGGTGTCGTTCCCCTCGGCATCGACAAGCATGCCGATTCCACCACCCCACGAGTGGCCATCGACGTAATCGGCGCGTTTACCGAATCCAACGCCCTGAGCGAGATTCGAATTGTAGTCTTTGCTCTGCGACGCCGGGAATACGATATCGAGCGTATCGGCATAGTAATCGTCATCGCCCTTCATGTCGACCAGCATTCCCATTCCCTTGGTGAATCCGAAACCCTGCGCGAGAAGATAGGCGTGATACGTGTCATCGCCTTCGAGATCGGAGAGTATCCCGATTCCGAACTGCCCCGATCCCTGCGAACAGATGAAACCATCGTATGAGTCCTTACCCGATTTGTCCAGGAGCGCCCCGACACCGAACAGGCCGATGCCGCCGGTCATATTACGACCGGAGTAGCTATCGTCTCCTTTCGAATCGACCAGGAAAGCGTACCCCATAACACCTGCGCCGAACGTCGGGATGTTGTCCTCTTCCGATTTGTAGATGTCATCGCCGTCGAGATCGATCAGGATCGATATCCAGTTCTCGACCGACCGATTGGCGCCGCCGCCCTCGTATTGGTCGTTGCCGCCGACATCGATTATCATGAAATACTCGCCGTCCGGGTAGACATCATCCGAGCCGTCCGCAATGAGAATAGCTCCGAGCGGAGTAGTCCAATAGAAGGAGAACTCTGAATCAAATGACAGCTTTTCGAGCGAATCGACTGCGAAGTCGACTGCTCGCGCGAGATCCTGAACGTGAGTGTACAGATATTTGAAATCAACATTCAATGCAAATCTCTGCAGAGTGAAATCGATAATATCCGAATCGGATGCGAGAAGTTCCTGAGATTTCGTGTACATCTCGGCAAGGTCGAACTCCCTCGCTGCTTTCTCAAATGCCATCCTGCGAAAACCGAGCGTATCTCTCGAAGCATAGATCATCAGGGCGGCCATTCTCTGCAACTGGTCCGGAACCGAGTTCGCGCGATCCCTCAGGTTGGTTGCGACAGATGGTGTCGGCGCGGCATTCTGCCATTCCAGAAGGCTTGTGATCGCATTAGCCAGAGGAGCCGGCTGATCGAGAAGCGGATATATAGAGTCGAGAGGATCGCCAATGAGTCCGCGCCTGACGCCCTCGTTGAGTCTGGAAGATGCGAATCCTATGAGATTCTGCAGCTTGTCCGAATTGCGTTTGACGCTCTGCTTGAAGTTGTTCGTGTAATGCTCGATCTTGAAGAAATCGGAATGGAGAGCGTAGAAAAGCGGCAGCGCGAACCTGTCGCCGCCGAAGTTCGACATATCGCCGTAGTCAAATGTCATTGTCTGCCGGGTCAGCCCGACTCGGTCGAGCGCCTTGTCGAATGGGTTCTTCGACATCGATTCGGGAAGATCACAAGATGAAATAACGAGCATTGCGAACACTGCAAGTGCTGTAATTATCCTATTGCTTTTCACTTTTCCTCCGCCTGTGATAGTTAAATCAGAATTACGAATGCCTGACTGTTTTGTCAAGGTTTAAGATAATCCGTGCAATTCCGAAGAAGAAATAGAGCAGAGCATCAGGAGATCGATTCTGCTTGCTTAATTCGGTTGTCCGACTATATTGTGCTTGCTAGAAGTTTCACAAGGAGCCGGAATGACATTGAAAGATCTTCGGGCGATGGCCAGACAGAATAAGATCGAGTTCATTGATATCAAGTTCGCTGATTTACTCGGTCGCTGGAGACACATCACCTTGCCTGTGGAATCTCTCGCGAAGAAACTCTTCGATCATGGTGTCGGTGTTGACGGATCATCGGTTACCGGATTTGCCAAGGTCAAGGCTGGCGACATGATTCTGCTTCCAGACAAAAAGACAGCCTTCATCGATCCATTCCACGAACATCCGACGCTTTCCATGTTGGGTGATCTCGCTGAAGTTGACGGGAAGATTGTACCCTTTGAACGCAATCCGCGGTGGGTCGCAAGGAATGCCGAAGCTTATCTGAAGAGCAGTGGGATTGCAGACAGCAGCCTGTGGGGACCAGAGTTCGAATTCTACTTGTTTAGAAGCGTTAGCTTTCATCAGGGCACTGATGAGGCGTTCTATTTCGTAGATTCAAAGGAGGCCGAGCGGAGTTCGGGTGAAGATGATCCGGATAATCATGGTTATCAAATACCGTATAAACGAGGTTACCACGCGGCTCCTCCTTCCGATCAGACCCATAACTTAAGAAGCGAGATATCTCAGACGCTCCGGTCTCTTGGTGTTCCCGTGAAGTATCACCATCATGAGGTCGGAGGGGCATCGCAGCAGGAGATCGAGGTTGATTTCGGAACTCTGCTTCAGATGGCTGACTGGTCGATGCTTGTCAAGTATGTCGTGAAGAATATCGCTGTCAGGCATGATACTTCGGCGACTTTTATGCCGAAGCCAATGTTCAATGAGCCCGGCTCGGGCTGGCATGTTCATCAGTACCTTATGAAAAACGGGAAGTCCGCTTTCTACGATGCGAAGAAGGATCTTAAGCTGTCAGACACCGGGAGATACTACATCGGTGGTCTGCTCAAACATGCAGACGCAGTTCTCTGTTTCACTAATCCCTCCACGAATTCCTACAAACGCCTTGTCCCCGGCTTCGAAGCGCCGGTCCGCGGGACATACTCGATGGGTAACAGAAGCGCGGCGATAAGGATTCCGGGCTATCAACTCGACAGCTCAACATACAGAGTGGAATTCCGTCCTCCGGATGCCACCTGCAACCCGTATCTCGCTTTTGCAGCGATGCTAATGGCCGGTATCGATGGCATCAAGAACAAGATCGATCCGGGCGAGGATTGCAGCGAAGATCTAACCAGGCTTCCGGCCAAACGCCTGAACAAGATACCGGTATTGCCGACTACGCTGCATCACGCGATTCGCGGCCTGAAGAAAGACAATGACTTCCTCCGTGCGGGCGATATTTTCAGCCAGGAGTTGATTGACCACTGGATTAAGCTCAAGCAGGCTGAGGCCGACGCAATAAGAGTCCGCCCGCACCCGTACGAGTTCAATCTCTACTACAATTGCTAAGCAGGATCAGAGGGGCGACCCCGATCAGTTCTTCATCGAATCGAGGAACTTATTGTTCGACTTGGTCTTCTTGATTCGATCGAGCAGGAATTCCATTCCTTCAACCGGGTTCATCTCGGCGAGGAATTTCCGCATGATCCAGACCTTGTTCAGTTCGTCTGATGACAGCAGAAGCTCTTCTTTTCTGGTGCCGGAACGGTTGATATCCATCGCCGGGAATATTCGCCGGTCGGAAAGCCTGCGGTCGAGAACGATTTCCATATTACCGGTGCCTTTGAATTCCTCGAAGATGACCTCGTCCATGCGAGAGCCGGTTTCGATCAGAGCGGTACCGATGATCGTGAGTGATCCACCCTCTTCGATGTTACGAGCGGCTCCGAAGAAACGCTTGGGACGATGCAATGCGTTAGAATCGACACCACCGGACAGGATTTTGCCGGAATGCGGCACTACTGCGTTGTGTGCGCGCGCGAGACGCGTGATCGAATCGAGAAGAATCACGACATCATGTTGATGCTCGACTAAGCGCTTCGATTTTTCGATAACCATCTCCGCGACCTGCACATGTCGCTCTGCCGGTTCATCGAACGTCGACGAAACAACCTCACCCCTGACCGACCGACGCATTTCGGTGACCTCTTCCGGTCGTTCGTCGATCAGCAGGACGATCAGCTTCATCTCAGGGTGGTTAGTCGCGACGGCATTGGCTATTCTCTGAAGGATGATCGTCTTTCCGGCTTTCGGAGGCGAAACGATCAATCCTCTCTGTCCCTTACCTATCGGCACCATCAGATCCATAATCCTCGTCGTGTACTCTGTTGTAGAATACTCGAGCTTGATTTTTTCCTCAGGGTATAGAGGTGTCAGGTTGTCGAACAGAATCTTGTGCTTGGCGATTTCCGGATTTTCGAAGTTCACAGCCTCGATCTTCAGAAGCGCGAAATACCTTTCGGACTCTTTCGGGGGTCTTACTTGACCGCTAACCGTGTCGCCGGTCTTCAGATCGAAACGCTTGATCTGCGACGGCGATACATAAATGTCATCCGGACCGGGCAGGTAATTGTAATCGGCGGAGCGCAGGAACCCATAACCCTCGTCGAGGATCTCGAGAATTCCCTCTGCAAAGATCAGTCCGTCCTTCTCAGTTCGAGCTTCGAGAATCTTGAAGATCAGCTCCTGCTTTCGCAGCCCGGAAACTCCCGGGATATCGAGTTCCTCTGCCATCTTCAGAAGCTCGGCGATGGTTTTACTTTTCAGATCGACAATGTCCATGGAAGTATACCCTTCTTGTATCGTTATTATCTTTTTTTTACTTGAATGTGACGGAAATCGCGTGCGTTATCTGAGGGTCTGCTTAGATATTGATGTTTGGCAAGTCCTCCATTCTCTCCACGAGGGCGTCACCCCACAACCGCTCGAGATCGTAAAATTCTCTTTTCTCCTTCAGAAAGATATGTACGACGAAATCGACATAATCCAGAAGAACCCAACTGCCATAAGCCAAACCTTCAATATGCCATGGCTTCTGACCCTTCTCCGCTAATCCTTCTCTTATGTTTTCAGCAATTGCTTTCACGTGAACGTCCGCCGACCCTGAAATGAGTACGAAAAAGTCCGTTACACTGGTGGACTCTCGCAAATCGAGAATAACTATGTCGGAAGCTCGTTTGTCAAGAGCAAACTTGCCGGCAAGGCGAGCCGACTCATGTGAGGACAATGCCAATTGCTGTGAGTAGCTCCTTTCTCTATCTATTAGTCACTTTTTGAGCCAATCCTGTCCACAATCGACTCGAAATCAATACCGAGTATTATCGTCAGATCCAGGCCGAGGTAGTTGTCATCCAATTGCTGCGACACAACGTTTTCGTTGCTAATGCCGAGTTTGTCGGCAAGGCGGAGT
>DAOVLC010000168.1 GCA_030631455.1 Candidatus Zixiibacteriota bacterium | reverse complement strand
GAAATCAAGTTCGTTGGCCCTCCCGCTGATGTGATCCGAAGAATGGGTGACAAGGCTGCGGCGAAGAAGCTTATGAAAGAAGCGGGGGTGCCGGTTGTTCCCGGTTCTGACGGTAGCGTCGATTCCATTGAGGATGCCTACAAGATCGCCGACGAGATCGGCTATCCCGTTATCGTAAAGGCCTCGGCAGGTGGGGGTGGTCGTGGAATGAGGGTGGCTACCAGCCGCGACGAGATGCAGTCGGCGTATTCTACCGCACGTATGGAGGCGGAAGCGGCGTTCAAGAACCCTGAAGTTTACATCGAGAGATATGTCACCAACCCTCGGCACGTAGAGGTGCAGATACTCGCTGACGAGCACGGGAACGTAATTCACCTTGGAGAACGCGACTGTACGGTACAGAGGCGTCACCAAAAGCTGATTGAGGAGGCGCCTTCACCGGCCCTTACTCCTGAGCTGCGCCAGAAAATGGGTGAGTTGGCGGTTCGCGGTGCGGCTCGAGCGGGCTACCAGAATGCCGGAACTATCGAATACCTCCTCGAACCGGACGGGAGCTTCTACTTCATGGAGATGAACACCCGTGTCCAGGTGGAGCATCCGGTGACGGAAGAAGTCTCCGACATTGACCTTATACGCGAGCAACTCAGGATAGCGTCCGGCCTGCCTCTCGATATGAATCAGTCTGATATCGTCATCAGGGGGCACTCGATGGAGTGCCGCATCAACGCAGAGAATCCTGATGCCAACTTCAGACCATCTCCCGGACAGATCACCTCGTTCCATGTTCCTGGCGGACTTGGCGTTCGGGTAGATACCCATGCGTACGCGAAGTATGTGATCCCTGCCTTCTACGATTCAATGATCGCAAAACTGATCACACACGGGAAGACGCGAGCAGACGCCATTATGAAAATGCAGAGAGCGTTGGAGGAATTCGTAATTGAGGGAGTAGATACAACAATCGGATTTCACAAGAAGGTCTTCAGCGACCCGGTATTTCAAAGCGCTGACTACGATACATCATTCGTCGAGAAATTCATTGCGGGCGAAACCCGACAGGTCGAGCCACCGGCAATAAAGGTATAGACACAAGAGATAACGTCTGGAGGAGAAATGGAAGTACCGGATGATCTAAAATATTCGAAAGAACACGAGTGGATAAGGGTAGACGGAGATATCGGAGTGATCGGTATCAGCGATTACGCTCAAGGTGAACTCGGAGATGTCGTCTACGTTGAGCTACCCGAGATCGGCAAGGAGCTTAAGAGCGGAGACCCATTCGGAACGATCGAAGCTGTCAAGGCTGTTTCCGAACTGTTCTGTCCTGTATCCGGCGAAGTGACTGAAGTCAATGAGAAGCTCGAGGGCGATCCCGCGCTCATCAACCAGACTCCCTATGGTGACGGCTGGATGATAAAGCTCAAGCTTGCGAACCCTGATGAGCTGTCGGGTCTGATGGACGCCGCGGGCTATAAAGATATGATTGGTGCATAGAATGAGCTACGTTCCTTGCGGTAGCGTTGAACGCGATGAGATGCTCAGGGAGATCGGCGTCTCCACCTTCGATGATCTGCTGGACGCAATCCCAGTGCATTTGAGGCTGAAGGGTAAGCTCGATTTGCCGCCTGCTTTGTCGGAGTTGGAGGCATATCGGTATCTGGCGAGCATGGCTGCAAGGAATGCGAGTTCCGATGAATACGATATCTACCTTGGAGCAGGAATTTACGATCATTTCATACCAGCGGCAGTCGATACGATTGTCTCACGGCCCGAGTTCATGACGGCGTACACGCCATACCAGGCTGAAGTTTCGCAGGGAACGCTTCAGGTCATATACGAGTTCCAGAGTTTGATAGCACGATTGACCGGGATGGACGTCGTGAACGCTTCCATGTACGATGGCGCTTCCGCGACTGCTGAGGCGGTGCTTTTATCGATTACTCATACCGGGCGGAGAAAAGTCCTCTGTGCGTCCGGGCTTAATCCTCTCTATCTGGAGGTTGTCAGAACGTACACTTCAGGGATCGATGTCGAAATCGTATCCGTTCCAGAGGAAAATGGTGTCATGGATCGTAGGAAGCTCGAGGCACTCATCGATGACACGGTTGCGTGCGTGGTTGTACAGACACCGAATCTCTACGGCCTGATCGAGGATATGGACGGTTTGAAGGCGATGCTCGGCGGTGCGCTGCTGGTTTGTGCTGTCAATCCGTTATCACTCGGCGTGCTCAAACCACCCGGCGAATTCGACGTCGATATCTGTGTCGGAGAAGCGCAGCTTCTTGGCAACGCCATTTCTTATGGTGGTCCGGGGATCGGTCTGTTTGCTGCGAAGAAAGAGTTCGTGCGCAAGCTTCCCGGCAGGCTTGCAGCCAGAACAACCGATCTTGACGGGAAGACAGGTTATGTTCTCACGTTGCAGACGAGAGAGCAACACATCCGTCGCGACAAGGCAACATCGAATATCTGCACCAACCAGGCGCTCTGCGCGCTTGCCAATGCATTGTATCTCAGCCTTATGGGTAAGTCGGGAATTGTCGAGGTCGGGGAACTCTGCGTTCGGAAAGCACACTATCTCGCGGATCAGATTTCTGCGATCGATGGATTCGATATGAAATATAGAGGCTCATTCTTCAACGAATTTGTGATCACGACTCCGTGCGATGCCGTCGAGCTGATCGAAGCTCTCGAGTCGGAACGCGTACTCGCCGGAATCCCGATAGAGCGATTCTATCCAGACAGAAAACGGGAACTTCTGATAGCCGTTACCGAGAAGAGAAGCCGCGACGATATGGATCGCTTCGCGACAGCTCTTTCTCGTGCGGTTGCCAACACTAAGGTGGTAGTAGACTGATGCCATTCTGTCCTGTATGTAAGTATGAATATGATGACACTGTTTCGGCCTGCCCGTGCTGCGGATCCGATCTTATCGATGTATCTCACGCGACCGATGAGGTTCCTGCGAATGGAGGCAGGCACGAAGAAGAAACCAGGGCGGGTATTGTCGACATGGATCAGGCAGTTCTGATCTATCGTTCCTACTCGAGAATCAACACGGATTTCCTTGTCGAGACACTCAAGTCCGCGGATATTCCGCATTTCTGTCGGCTTGTTGGTGGACTGTACGGGAGAGGGATGCCGGATTCAGTCGGATTCTTCGGTACGAAGGCCGTGGATGCTGAGATCTATGTCCCCCCCGAATATGAGGAGGAGGCAGAGGAAATTCGAAGGCAGACCGTAGGAGACAGCTAACCGGGAGAAGCAAGATGACAAAACTAACCTATGTGTTTGTACTTGTCTTTGCCCTGTGCGCAACTGTTGCACTTGGGCAGGCACCCGAGGAAGAGACCGAGGACTCTCTGAAAATAGAGTGGGTAAACAACTTTAATGACGCGCAGGCCATAGCCCTATCCGAAAACAAAGTAATACTGTTGGATTTCTATTCGGATACATGACCGTGGTGCAAACGCTTGGATAGCGTTACGTTCGTAGACCCAATGGTCATCGCGTTGTCAGAGAGCATCGTGTTCAGCAAACAGTATGGCAAGATCGACACGGCTTTCTCGAAAGCCTATGGAGTGGTGGGGTATCCAACTATGATTCTTACAAGGGCTAGCGGCACCGAGATAGACCGCATAGTTGGCTTTCGTCCGCCTGAGAAGTTCATACCGAGCCTATTTGATATTATGCAGAACAGGAATACACTCGATGATTATCTGACTCGGCTTGCGGCCCATCCCGACAGTTTCACGTTGCGAAATGCTGTTGCTGAAAAGTATCTTTATCGGGGCAAATACGACCAGGCTCGAAATCACTACGGTTATGTCCTCAAGAACGACGCAGAGAATGTTAGGGGACTCTCCGATGATGCGCTCTTTGCGCTCGGAAGCCTGGAGTCCAGAGCAAAGAACTACGATGCGGCCATCGAGAACTTCGAGGAATTGAAGGCAGATTATCCATTAAGCGAACTCTTTGAAGAGGCGAATCTCTGGGTCCCATACACATATATGAAGGCCGAGGATACCGTGAAGGCTGTTAGGCTGTTCGAGGCTTTCAAAGAGGATTTTCCGGAATCCGAGGAACTCGAATGGGTCGATAAGCAGATTAAGAAACTCAAGGAGAAGAAAGACTGACGGTGACACCGACAGACGAACGCAACATCTTTGAGATTTCTCGCAGAGGGCGCAAAGGATATACACTCCCATCGCTTGATGTCGACGAGAAACCTCTCGCATCTTTGATAGATAAGCGCTTTCTCCGTGACCAGGCACCTGATCTGCCGGAGGTCTCCGAGAGTGAAGTGATGCGACATTTTATCGGCCTGTCGATCAAGAACCATCACATCGACAAGGGTTTCTACCCGCTCGGCTCATGCACGATGAAGTACAATCCGAAAATCAACGAGAAGATAGCGGGCTTGCCCGGATTCGCATGCATACACCCGCTTCAACGTGATCAAACTGTGCAGGGTGCTCTTCGACTAATGCACGATACTGCATCCTCTCTGGCCGAGATTGCGGGAATGCACACAGTGTCACTTCAGCCACTTGCGGGTGCGCAGGGCGAATTCTGCGGGCTACTGATCACGCGAAAGTATCACGAGAGCCAGGGAAACAAGCGCAAGTACGTTATCCTGCCCGATTCAGCGCACGGGACGAACCCTGCATCGGTGAGACTTGCCGGGTACCAGGTCAAGCAGGTGAGGTCCTCCGAAGATGGCACTCTTTCAGCAAAGACGCTTGCGGAGTCGGTGGATGAAGAGACGGCAGCCGTGATGCTCACGAATCCGAATACTCTTGGACTTTTCGAGAAAGATATCGAGGAGATAGCAAAGATCGTGCACGATGCGGGTGCGCTTCTCTACATGGACGGCGCCAATCTCAATGCACAGATGGGAATTGTCCGCCCGGGTGATCTTGGGTTCGATAT
>DAOVLC010000343.1 GCA_030631455.1 Candidatus Zixiibacteriota bacterium | reverse complement strand
TGGTGAGATAACCAAAAAGGCGTCGGTTCATGCCCGCGGAAAAGATTATGGATGATCGCAACGTGCTCTTGGCGTAACCTCGCAGAGCAGCCATAGCGTCAGCAAACTCCTGTGGGAGTTTGTTTCCGTGGCGGTAATGGTCGCGGTCCAATTTGGTCATGATGTTGACATCGATGCTGCCTGGGACGGCACGGCGCCGAAGAGCGTCCTGCATCCTGGCCTTTTCAACCGGCTCCGATGCCGACAGCATGTCGAGATAGGATTGTTTGAGCGGCGAGTCGGGAAGCATTTCAAAGTAGCGTGTAATCTCGCTTCCGGGCTCAAATGGGGAAGATTGCAGCGCACTAATCTGACCACGGACCAGTTCGTCCAGGAGTTCCAGATAAGCGGTAATGCGGTTGGCTCGGGTGTCTTCGTCACTGTCGGGTATTTCTACGTACTGCAGACCATGCTTTTTGCAATGAAACCTTCGCATTTGCTCTATGAGGACATCGTCGACAAGCGAGATCGCCGAGGAGATACCATATCTTGCCACTCGCAAGGGCGTGTCAATACTCCATCCGGTACCCATGACCGGAATGTGAAAAAGGTGAGGACTTCTCTGCGTTGAGAAATTCATGTTGGCATTATACTGGATAGAACAGCAATGTCAACAAATACAGCCGGATTTGAGGGAAGTGCCGTCAGGGGAAGTGCGATTCAGAACAAGCAATGGAGTCGATGACCGCCATGACGATTTTGAAGAGGTCACTGTCTTGCGGAATATACACTTAACGATCGAGTCGGTAACACCAGATGCCGTTTCCCGAAAGGGAGACCTTATCTTGTTGGATTATCACGATTCGCTCGGCAGGGCACTCAGAATAAAGGCTGGTGCGATCGCTTGGCCGATGTGAGGACAGTGCCGCGAGACCTTAAGGCTCGGTATATGTGAGCGCAAAAAGGGGTCCAGGCGCCTCTATCCGAAAGCCGCTCACTCTCAGGACACTGGTTGTGCAGTCAGAGGGAAACTGGACATGGAAGTGAAAGTGGCGGTCTGATCACACCATGAACCGGATAAGGTTTCGGTACGTTTGGATTCTGTCCTCGACGGTTAGGTCGGCCTAGTTACCGGCCAAATGTATGTCAAGAAATGGTCACAATTTCGTTACATCACGGAGTAAGTCCTTACCTGACAACGCGAGTATGAGGTTCGATCCCCCATCTCCGCAAGCGAAGCGGCGAGTGACAGGAGGTGCCCATGACATGCCAACGCCTCACTCCGTGCGAGGCGGACGTCCCCGTCCGCTTCGACCTTGGAGCCAATGTATCGGTTGGCAGAACCGCTGCGGTTTCTGAACGTATGTCGGTGAATAACATGGAATAACGCGAAACGCATTTGGTCACGATTTGGTCACATCAAGATACGCTGTTTTCACAACCATTATCCCGGGCCCTGGAAATGGAGGATAATTCTGGATTCCTGAATGGATAAATAGTATAGTTCCTATATCATGTTGAAAGGGACCTCGTGAGAAAGTGTAAACCATGAGAAAATGTAAGAGTATTCTGTCGCAGTTATCGATTGTCACTTTTCTGTGCCTCGGCTGTGGTTGCCATGCTCCGCTTCCGGACGTTACTATTACCGAAGAAAAAGTCGCTGCCATCGAAGAACTGATGAATCGATTCTATGAGAACGAACAGTATTACGGGACAATTCTGATCGCAGTCCAGGGTGAGATTCTGTACCAGCGGGCCTCCGGATATGCCGATCGGGATTCTCTGATCCCCAACACTCTGGACACAAAATTCCGGATCGCATCTGCCACGAAACAGTTCACCTTCATGCTCGTTCTACAGTTATACGAAGCGGGCAAGCTCGATCTTGAGGGGAAGCTGACGGAATATCTGCCTGAGTACCCCAAGGACAAGGGAGACGGTATCACCGTCCATCACCTGCTGACTCACCGATCCGGTATTGTTGGTGAACCAAAAGTGTCCAACCTCGAGCAGATTGAAAAACTGTATCACTCTCCTGCGCAGATGCTGGATTTGATAACTCGCTTTGATCTCGTTTCCAAACCGGGTGCTCGGTACGAATACAGTAATTTCGGCTACTACCTACTAGGTCTGATTATCGAACGGGTGTCGGGCAAATCGTATGGCGATCTGCTGCAGGAAAAGATTTGTGCGCCGCTCGGGATGACAAATACACTGCCGGGGGTAACAGGTGCAAAGATCACAAAGAGAGCAAAGGGCTACCACTACAGTTATTTTGCCGGGCCAGAGGACGCTCCGTTTCTCGATATGTCGTTCGCCTTTTCCTGTGGGCACTTGCTCTCTACTGTAAACGATCTCTATCTATGGGATCGAGCTCTGTATGGAGAAGAATTACTTAGAAATGAATTGAAAGAGTTGTTTTTTGATGATTACGGATGGAAGTACCAACGAGTACCTGTCGGTAATGATGGGCAGACTGTACGAGCTAATTTGATAGCGGGTAGTATAAATGGATTCAAAAGCAATATGCTGCGCATTGCGGATGATGAAATTTTCATTACTCAGCTTACTAATCATAAAGAACATAATAGGCATATCCTCCAAGGCTGGGGGACAGTCGATATCGCTTCACGTATTTTGGCCATTCTCTATGATCAGCCTTATGACCTTCCGCGAAAATCAGCTGCCTATGAGGTTTTCCGAACTTTGCTGGATTCAGGAGAGGTTACCGCCGCCGAAAAGTACTCCGATCTATATGAAAATCAGCAAGACAAGTTCTGGTTTAATGATGAAGAGTTTGAGATCCTTGCCCGCGAACTATATGACGCAGGCATGTTCGGCAAGGCCCTTGCCTATTGTGAATTGGCTCCCAATAACTCTGAGATCCGGGAGCTGATCAGGAGTATTCAAGAAGTAACCAGATAGGTTCTGATGCAGCATTTGATTGCTTTTGCATCTGAAAAACGGTCACAGTTTGGTCACAATACGGTGTAAGTCCTTGTGCCACAACGCGAGTCAGAGGTTCGATTCCCTCCACCACCTCCACAGGCGAAGCGGCGGGTAACAGGAGGTGCCCCTGACATGCCCGCCCTTCACAACATCGGCAGGTACTTTTCCAGCTCGAATTGACTGACGTGCATACGGTAGCG
>DAOVLC010000313.1 GCA_030631455.1 Candidatus Zixiibacteriota bacterium | reverse complement strand
GGCGTGAGATTTGCCCTCGACTCCGATGAGAACGGTGCATATAAGCCGGAGACCATCGAGATTCACTCGAGGGAGGCTCGCGACACTCAGTTGAGTCCTGCCGTTATTTTCAAATATACGCATTAAGCCTGCGGGTTATCCGTTCTCAGACTCAAGTTCCAGCTACGATGTTGGGAAATGCGCTCCCGCTTGCGCAAAGCGTCCTATGATCTCGCTCTGGCTCGGGCTTTCGCCCTTCTTTTTGCGGCCTGCTTTCTCTTTTTGAGATAGGCTTCGAGTTCCTGCGGAGTGTTGAACATGACATCCCAGAACTCGCCATATCGTTCGCAGTCCGGCGGCATATGCTTTCTGCACTTGTCCGGCCGTTTGTCGTAGATTACGCATCGGTTGTCTTTGTCAAGGTACATGCAGTCGCCCTTGACAAGCAGATACCACCTGCGGTTCCGAATATACACTCGTACTGTGTCAAACTGAACCTGCCACAGCAGATCGTTTATCTCGTCCTTGGTTCTCGGTGATCCGATCAACATGTTGAGATCGCGGCAACACAGACCGGGGCAACCTTCACACTCGCTCAGAGCCATCTTCGGCACATTTTTCTTCATTCCGGTTTCCTTCGCAATTCGAGTTCTCCAAACGAACCTGAATATATGCGCGAAATCGAAAAAGGAAAGTCAGAATTGAGACCGCTTTGTCCTACGATCAAGAAAACGGAGAACGTTTGCCCTCCGGATAAAGGATCATCGCGATTACGTGTTTGACAAGGTCATGGAAGATGCGTTTATTACTAGAGACCCAATGGCAGCCATCTACGCGAGCAGTCACGGGCATGCCTCAGGGTACGGGAGAATTGCAGGATGAGCAGGTTATCGAAACAGATTCTTCTGGCGACTCTCTTAACGGTCATGTTTGCCTCGTTCGGTTTTCCGATGGGCAAAGTAAAGGAAAGCGGTTCCGGGGTACCCGGATTCTTCAGACCGACTGTCGTTGAACCGCCCTATTTCGAGACTTGCACTCACCGATACAACAATCTCTTCCTCACCGTATCGAACAGCGGTTTTTTTGGCGCTATGATGGAAAGCTATCTGGACTGCGAGACCGGGTTGGGCGCGCCGTCGTGCGAGTTCCCGGCAGGCACCAAGCTCGATTATCTCTATGCTGCCGGTCTTTGGGTTGGCGCCGTCGTAGGTGCCGATACGCTCGTATCGTGCGGCTGGGACGGCTGGCAATGGATCTACGAGATGTGGCCCTGTGCCGAGCCGGAATGCGGTCTTCACAAGCGATCGGTCAGGTCGTCAGAGCCCTTTTACAGCGACAGTGCGAAGTCAGACCTCGAATACATAGCAGAATTTACCGACACGCTCGCGCATCCAAGCTGGACGCAGGCAGACTGGGACGGGCGGGAGCACATTCCGCTGAATATCAAAGTGCTTCAGACAAGCTACTCATGGAGTGTCGACTACGCACAGGATTTCGTCCTGATCGATTTTCAATTCGTGAACATGGGAATCGAGCCTCACACCAATGTTTACGTTGGACTGCTTGTCGATGGCGACGTCAGCCATATCAGTAGGCAGCGCGGGTCATGGACGGATGATATTTGCGGCTTCAGGGAAACCTTCCCGTCAAAGGTCGGTCACGGCTTCATGGACACTTTGAACCTGGCTTGGATTGCGGATAACGACGGCGATCCTGAAGAGGGGAAATTCGATATCTGGAGCGTACCCGCTCTCACCGGGGTCAAGGTGATGAGAACTCCGGTCAAGAACACCAAGGTGTCATTCAACTGGTGGACCGCTAACGGTAGTCCCTCGTTCGACTGGGGACCGATGATGGAAGCGAACAGGCGCAACTATGGCACCGGTGGGCTTGGGACTCCTGAAGGTGACAGGTCCAAGTACTACATGATGTCTAACGGCGAGCAGGATTACGATCAGATATTCGCCGCCGCCAACTTCACGGAGCTTGGGTGGCTTCCGCCCAGCAGTATTGTCGGTCAGCAGATAGCACAAGGCGGAGATACCCGGTATCTCATCTCATCGGGCCCCTTTGACATTGCCCCCGGCGATACACTTCCTCTGACGATAGGCTACATCGGTGGAGAAGATTTTCACAAAGGGCCGGATGACTACAAGCAACTGATGGCAAATAACAATGACCCTGATGCATACTATGCCACTCTCGACTTCACCGATATCGCGGAAAACAGTGTATGGGCGAGCTGGATCTATGATAACCCTGGTTTCGACACAGATGGGGATGGTTACGCAGGACCAATCTGGGTAATCGAAGACACATTGCAGGATGGGAGAATAGTTCTGGATACGGTCTTCTATGCCGGTGACGGTGTACCTGATTTCAGAGCCACTACCGCTCCGCCGCCGCCCGTCTTGAGGACATCGACCGGTGTCGGCAAGGTGACACTGCGATGGAACGGGCTGATTTCTGAGAATTTCATAGACCCATTCACGAGGCTCCAGGATTTCGAAGGATACAAAGTCTACTATGGCAGGCTCAAACGTGTGGATCAGTTTGCTCTGCTGGAATCCCGTGACTACTATGACTTCAAGCGGTATTACTGGGATATTGATGAGGAAGACTGGGTGCCTGCTGATAAAACCCCGGTAAGCCTTGATAGCCTGAGGCAGCTTTATGGGATGGAATTCGATCCGCTCGACCATGAGTGTCTGCCGGACGGTACGGGCTTTCCTTTCGGGGGTACAGAGTATTGTTTCGAGTCGATCGGATGGAATCAATCTCTGGAGGGTTGGCCGGACGGTGCCCCGATGCCGATATCGAGCGAGATCAGAAAGCGATTCGCCTACCAGATTGCCTCTGGAGAGGTAACTCCCGAACTCGACAGTACAATAACCGAAAACTGGGTCAAAGATATCAACCCGATGGGCGGGGACTCGATCCTGTACCACAAGTTCTATGAGTACGAGTTTTTTTTCGATAATCTTCTTCCCTCGATACCATGGTATTTCTCCGTCACTGCATTCGATTTCGGAGATTTCACGAACAACTTCGGGGTTCTCGAAAGTTCACCTATGTCAAATGCCGTTGAGATCTGGGCTATAAACGATGCGGCGACTGTTCTTGAGAAAGGGTTTCAGGTGTCAGTCTATCCTAACCCGTACATCGGCAGTGGGAGCTACGTCTCTTCCGGTTACGAGGATCCGAATAGAACCGGGTTTGTCGACCGTGAAAGAAGAATACATTTTGTCAATCTTCCGCCGAAGTGCACAATCAAGATCTTTACGGTGAGTGGGGATCAGATCAGAGAACTCCATCACCCGGGCAATTTCAGCAGCACCGATTCGAAGCTGCAATGGAACATGAGATCGAGAAACAATGAAATCGTGACAAGTGGG
>DAOVLC010000081.1 GCA_030631455.1 Candidatus Zixiibacteriota bacterium | reverse complement strand
GAATCTGCAGTTGTGGAACCGTGATTCGGCCAGTGGTCGAGATCATTCGGAGGGAGAATCCAGATCGTCTTCGTCGATTTAATCCCGAGTTTTTGAAAGTATTCGTAAACCGGCTTTATATTCTCCAGCGTAGCGCCATCGGTATCGTCGACAACAGAAAAGGCGAATTTCTTCCCGTCCGGGAACTTGATATGCCTGTATGCCGGGGGATACGAAAAATAGGCTACGGCTGCGATCAGAGCAATCAGTATCAAAAAGAGCGTTAGACCCGTTTTGCGAAAATTCCGTTTCATGTTATTTCTTCAGCTCCGATACGAAATGCCTGAACTTGCCGGACCTCTCAGGTTCGAGATCCTTTACCATATTCATAGTGATGCTTATCTCTTCTCCAAGGTAAGTCCGAATCTTCTTCTCAATTAGAGAAAGATCGTCCTCTTTGAAGTTATCGGTCTTCTGGATGAAAACATCGAGCCTGTCGATTGCGCGCTGATAGGACCTGAACTTGAGGACATCGTCCGTCATCGAATACGAGAGAATCGCGGATGAGATTCTCCTGCCGTCTGGCGTCACGATCAGATCGGATTCCCTGCCGATGACCTCATCCACAAGCGGAAGCTCCAGCCCGCAGGCGCATGTACGGCTGGACAACCTGATAATATCGCCGACTCGATACCGGATGAATGGCATAGCATACGAATGTAATTCAGTCAATATGATTTCGCCCATTTCTCCGGGAGCGACAGGGCTGCCATTCTCCGGATTAATGATCTCAACGTAGATGTTGTGCATCAGAAGATGCATTTCGCCGCTCCGACATTCGAATGCGACTACCCCGTTTTCGGTGGTGCCGTACTCGTTGACTATCGGGCACTGGAAAGCCTCCTGCAATAACTGACGGCTTCGTGGAAACAAGATCTCGCCGGTAGTTACCACAACTTTCAATCGTAACTCAGCCGGATCAAGACCGACTCTTGCAGAGAGCTTGGCGAATTCGACGATCGTGTTGACCAAACCGTACATGAAAGCCGGTTTGAATCGCTTCAGAGTCAAAAAGTGTTCTTTGCATGACTCCTCAGTAATATCGAATGAAACTAACCTTTTTCGGTTCAGCAGGAAGTCTTTCAGCTTCGTAAAAGTTCGGTTCTTGAAGTCCAACGGGATTCCCCAGACACGGCTCTGGCGGTCACCGATAGCTATGCCGTGCCAGCCGTAGACTTCATACATGAGGGCATCCATGTAGGCGGTCGAGTCTCGATCTTTCACGAACACGAGCGGTATTCCGGTCGATCCGGATGTTTTTCTCACCGACACTCGTCCGGAATGGTCCGAGACCATCTCATTGGACTCCGCCCTGATCGATTCCTTGGTCAAAAACGGAATTTTCCGGAAGTCTTCCGGATTGTGAATGTTCCTGACATCGACACCGTGCTTGTCGAAAAGCTCTCTGTAATATCTATTGTTACTGTAGACAAAATCAAGGAGTGCCGTCAGTTTGCTCCACTGCATCTCCTGTTTTCTGACAAGCGATACTGCGTGGAAGGCACGGATTTCATCCATGTATCGCGCGACCTTCTCCCCGCGAATCGCCTGTATCGGGAAATAAATCAAGTTCTTGACTATCCAGGGATACATGACGCTATTTCCTCATTCCGGCAAGCTCTTCATAGACCTGTTCGAGCTTCGGCGCGATCTTCTCCCACGAATAGACATCTTCGGCAGTTCTCCTCGCGTTACGACCAAGTTGCTCACGGAGTTTTCGGTTTCTTAGAAGCTCGACGGTCTTTTCGGCGAAGTCCGCCGGTTTGTCCGCTATTATGATGTCTTTGCCATCGGTCACATCGATTCCCTCACAGCCTATGGTCGTGCTGACAATCGCCTTGCCCATCGCCATAGCATCGAGGATTTTGAGCCGGGTGCCTCCGCCGACTCTGATCGGTACGACATAAACCGCAGTCTTTGCCATATACGGTCTGACATCGTCGACAAATCCGAGCGTTTTGAATGACGGATTGCTCCTGCTGAACTTCAGGATTTCTTTCGATGGCATCCTCCCAATCAGATTCATGGATGTGTTCGGCTCTCTCGCTTGAATCAGATGCCAGATATCGCGTATCAGATAAATCATCGCATCGAGATTCGGAAGCCAGGACATGCCGCCGATAAAGATCAGGCTGTCCTCATCGATCTGAGTGTCGATCGGCTTGAAGTAGTTCGTATCGACGCCATTTGGAACGACAGTGACCATTGTGCCGGGATACATCTTCTGTAGGGTCTGCTTATCGCGTTCAGATACGGTAGTATGATGATCGAAGTAGCTGCATGCCTTTCTCTCAAATCGTCTCAGCTTGTGTCCCTGAAGAGCCACATACATTTTCGCAAGGATTCCCTTGAGATTTCTGCTTCGTCTGAGCAGCAGTTCCGACTCGATATTGTGATGCACCATCAGACGCGGGAGATCGGGAACGAGCTTCGCAAAATTCGCAAGCGCGATTGTGCCGATCTCGACAAGGTCGAACGAGTGCTCTGCCGCGTATTTTCTGACAGATCGCTCCATAGTCCTGGAGTGGAATTTCCATGCCGAGTAAGGCGTCAGTGAGAACAGGTTGAAGAAGAGAAGTGCGTACCATGCGAGCTTCCGGCCGTCGGTTGGTATCTCAAAGACTTTCACGACCTTGCAGTATTTCTTCATCTCTTCGATATTACTCTGGAAATCTGCCGGGTTATCGAGGTGGGTTTTCTGGTAGAACGTCAGCAGGTGTATCTCGTGGTTTTTCGCGCACTCTTTTATCAGGTTGAAATTGCGCAACGTGGACCCGCCGCGCGGAGGGTACGGCATTAGATGTGCGATCAACAAAATCTTCATGCCTATGATATTATCTCCTCGTATAGTCGGAGAACCCGGTCTCTCTGTCTCTCTGTCGAGAATTCCTGCTCGATTCGTTTCTCCGCATTGCGCTCGATTTTGCTCCTCAGTTCGTGATCCTCCAGCACGGACAGACAGCGTTCAGCCAAACTGTCGGGGCTACCAGGATCAACAAGCAGACCTGAGACATTGTCCTCGATAATCTCCACAATGCCGCCTACTGCTGTCGACACGACTGCTTTTCTCAGAGCCATGGCTTCGAGCACCGACATCGGTACACCCTCATGAACGGAGGTAACGAGAAAGATGTCAAAAGCGTTTACGAGATCGAGCACATCATCTCTGAAACCTGTGAAGATTACGTTAGTTCCTATTCCGAGACTGGTAGCCATTTCACGGAGTACCTCTTTTAGCGGGCCCTCACCGGCGATGACGAATGTTGTCTTCGGACGCTTTCTCAGGATCAGTTTCGCGGCCTTCAGGAAAACGTCATATCCTTTGACAGGGACCAGTCTTCCCGCCGATCCGATGACCACTTGGTCTTCGGAGATGCCAAGCTCTCTTTTGACTTCTTCGGCAGACCTTGAGATCTTTATGAGACCTGTATCGACCGCGTTGTGGATCGTCACCACTTTCTGCTTGCCGAACTTGTCGCACAGGCGCATTTCAATGTCGTGCGATACGGCAATGACCTTCGAGAACCGCTTTCTCGTAAGGTTGTCGTTGAGATTCATATAGAACTTCATCTTGAGATGCTTTATCCCGAGGAATCCTTCCTGTACTCCGTGTACTGTTTGAATCAGTCCTTTGATCCCGCACCGATTCTTGACCAATCCGCCGAGCACGTTTTCTTTGTACCGGTGTGTATGCAGTATGTCAATCTTCCCACCCTCCAGTATGCGAGCGAGGAGGCTTTTGATTTTAAAGAAGTTATGCTTTCTCTCATCGATAATGGACACTTCGATTCCGTCCTCATGCAGTTTCTCCGCAAGCCTGCCTTCGTTGAGAATAACAGCTGAGATGTCCATATCAGCGACGGTACTGAGAGTACGAATCAGGGTAAATGCCTGAACTTCGGCTCCCGCCCAAAGATCCCCGGATATTAGATGGCAGACTCTTATCTTTCGGTCCTTTCCCATATTATGTATCGTTCGCCGCCGATGAATTTGACCCAGGCGACTAACATCGACAGGTTCACCATTGCAAAGAAGGACGGTATCCTGAAGAACCAGTTATGCTCAAGTCCTCTGATCGCGAGTGCAGTGGCAGCCGCAAGGCAGGAAAGGATCTGAAACGCGAGAATAATCTGGTAAAGCAGACCCGCACCAGCCATTGCAAAATTGAGTATTAAGCATAGAATCAGGAAAAAGGGTGTCAGCCAGCGCAGCAGTTTGTGGCTGATCATCTGAATAGAGTATAAGCCGTACTTGAAGGGATTCATGATACGCCAGAAATGAAACATGACATTGAGCCCGTGTACCACCGTTCGGACCTTTCTCTCGAACTCTTTTTCAGTCTCGATCTTGACGCTGTATGATCCAATAGCATCACGGTCGAGCACGCTTCGGTAGCCTTTTATATATGCAACGATTGGTACATAGAAATCACTCGACAGGTGACCGAACCAGGTTTCGCAGATTTCCCTTCTCACTGCAAAGAACGATCCACTTACGCCGATGAGGGACGATACTTCCGATTCATGTGCCCGAAGCTTCATTTCGTAATTGATGTACATTCCTTCTCCCCGAGACGGATGGCCGCTTGCATCGATCCTGTCCATGCCGGAGACACAACCGATTCCGGGATCGGAGAAACTTCGGACTATCTTCCGCAGCGCATCAGCCTCCAGATGTGTTGCGGCATCGGTAAATACGACTATTTCACTTTGAGCATGTTTAACGCCTCGCTCCTGTGCATTGTGTTTGCCTATTCTCTCGGGGATGTCGATGAGCTTGATGCCTCTTTCAGCGTGAGGTGAGACGATTTCTGTCGTGCCATCGTTCGAACCGTCGGATACAATGATGATCTCAAGCCTGTCATTTGGGTAATCGAGACTGAGACTATTCTCAATCTTCTCCGCGATTCTACTCTCCTCGTTGTATGCTGTGATGATGAGGCTGACGCTTGGCGTGATGTCATCTCTCTTTACCGGCTTCGATGCGAATATGGAATAGACCCGCAGGAATATGTAGTATCCGAAGTATGTCCAGAACAGCGTGAAGCAGACAACCCAGAAGATCAATTGCAGAAGCGTCAAATACATCAGGAAATCATCCCTTCGTAAAGCCCTTCATAGTTTCGAACCATCTTCTCAAGACTGAATCTCTCTTCGACGATTTCCCGTCCCCTCCGGCCAAATCGTTCTCGGACATCGGAGCTATCGAACAGCTCCGATATCTTGCCAGCAAGCGAAGACTGGTCACATGGTGGCACAAGATATCCACTGTCATCCGGCATTATAATTTCTCGGTTCCCACCAACATCGGTAGCGACAACAGGCTTTGACATGGCCATAGCCTCGAGGATCGAAAGGGACAACCCTTCTGACAGTGATGAGCAGACATAGACGTCGATTGCGTCGAGCAGATTCGGAATGTTGTCGTAGAAACCAAGGAATCTGACCGTATCTCCAATATTTAGCTCTTTGGCTTTTTCTTCAAGAGCTTCTTTCTGATCCCCTTCTCCGGCAATAAAGAGCAGGAAATTCGGATAGTGGTTATTTAGTTCCCTGGCAGCCTCAAGAAGATACTCCAGTCCCTTTACTTTGAATAGGCTGCCCGCAGTTCCTGCTACTAACGCATCTGATGGTATAGAGAATTGCCTCCTCAATTCATCGCGCGATGAGCCAGCGATGAATCTCTCCAAATCTATCCCATTGTGCAATGTCATCACTTTGTGCGGGTTGAAGTTTAGTGTATCGACAAGATATCGGTGCAGATCATCGGATACTGCGATCATTTTCGCACATAACGAGACCGCAAACCTGAACGCAAGGATTCTGCGCCGTTTGTCGGGGTAATATACTTTCCCGTGTACTGTGCCGATCAACGGAACTCCGGTCAGTTTCGACGCGACCGAGCCGTAGACAGTCATCATGAATTCGTGGGAGTGCATCAGGCTGATTTTCTCGCGACGGATCAGCTTGACAAGCTCGTACAGAAAGACAGGATCGTATGACCTTCTGTTCTCGATCACGACATAAGGTATACCCAGTGTTCGCAGATGATCCGTCAGCCACCCCTCTTCGAGAACGCAGACCAGCGACCGGTAGCGGGTTGGATCGAGATTGCTCGCGATGTATGCAAGGACGGTCTCGGCGCCGCCCGGCTCGGAAGTCTCTATAAGATGCAGCACTCTTCTCATATTGTTCTGCACCGATGCTAATTTCCTTCACGCTGCTCGCGTGCGAGGATTCTTCTCACGGAATCGAGCAGGCCGCTAATTTCGCAAGCGAAGACAGCTCTTGAGAAGTTCCCTCGCGGCGAACATGACATCCCCTGGTGAACGGTCAGCCTTCCAAGCAGATAAGGATCGGTTGAATAATCATTCTTCCCGTTCATCGTTGTCACCGACGCTTTGTACTTTGCCTCTTTGACCATTTCTTTCACATCGTCGTTCCAGTCTCCGTTAGGATATGCAAAAAGGTCGATCTCTTCACCAAGTTTCTTTTCCAGCATCTGCTTCGACTGAGTGATTTCCATTTTGGCTTCATCCGGGGGAATCCGGGTTAGGATTGCATGATTCACCGTATGAGAGCCAAAGGATATGCCCCGCCTTCTCATCTCCTCGATTTCATGCCAGTTCAGAATGTGGCGGTCTCTGGCTTCGTCCGTGAGGGTCTGCGAGAGAGAATTCTCCAGAAGACCGATCAATTCTTCTCTGATCTCAGGGTCGAGCTTTT
>DAOVLC010000092.1 GCA_030631455.1 Candidatus Zixiibacteriota bacterium | reverse complement strand
TTAAGCATACTCACCGCGATCTCTCGGGCCGCGTCATACTCCCACTGATGGTGCATATCCATCGCAACGAGGCAGCGAAAATGCTGCCCCGTTGGCGAGTTTCCGAGGTGTTGGCTTGCCAATTTTAAGGATTTCTCATAGCTGCCGGCTCGGAGTAGCCGAATAGCTCTATCCAGAACCTTTCCTGAATTGACAGCCTTTTCCATCATTCTCCTACTCGATTGGATCGTCCGGATCCCATCGACAGACCGAGTCTTCCGGTGCCCGAGCGCAGCACTGAATCCACTCCAACTGGTCCTCGCAGAAGACCGTATCGGCCTGTTGCTGATACTCTGCGAACAGGCAGATATCGCAGCCTGTTACGCAATCCATAGCACTTTCGCAATCGCAAACCGTCGGACCGTCGTCCGCTACTGCGAAGATGCTGAGCGCCAAGCCAAGTAACACGCACAGCGCAACCGGTAGTCCACCCTTGGACTTCATAACACAACCCTCCATGTTTAACAGGTCGACATGCAACACCGGTGTACACTGCCACACTATAATATAGGTAACTATACTCCGTCCTGTCAAGACATTTGTGGAGGGTTGTGACCTCTTTCTTACTGACGTTAAAGAACATTCTCTATCACCCCAGTTTAATTTAGCACACTACTCTAAGGTTTGTCAACAACTTTCGAAGAGTTGCGTTCATCTAATTTTTCCCATAGAACCAGTATTATGAAACATATACACATCTTCACTGACAATTATTGTCAGTGGCTTTTCAGTTTTTTCAACTTTCTCACCGACTTCTCACCCAGCTTGCCGACTTCAGAAGAGCACCGGTGTTCAGAGTGGTTCAACTATCTGATGGTACTTGTTGAACAACCGGCCTCTGAGGAGATATAGTGTAATAAGACTGCTGAGAGCTGCTGACGACAGTATCGCCACCATGATCGCAATCTGATACTTGACAGCAAGAATCGGTTCGGTTCCCGAGAGTATCTGCCCCGTCATCATGCCTGGAAGGTGCACTATCCCCATCCCTGTCATCGAGGCGATGGTCGGGAGAAGGGCTGCCCCGAAGGACACCCTGAATGCGGACATCGAGGCTTCCTTCGAAGTGGCTCCGAGTGCGAGGTTGGTTTCAATCACCGTCCTTTTGCCATACACTTCGTTGTAGAACCGTTCCGTGACGAGCGCACACGCAGTCATTGTGTTGCCAATAATCATCCCACCGATCGGTATCAGATAGCGAGCGTCATACCACGGCTGATGGCCGACAACCAGAAAAAGGAGAACCGCAAGTACCGACAGGCTGCCTGTGCTAATCGATATGAAGAGAATCAGCGACAGCCGACCGAGCTTCAGCTTGACCCTCCCGAGTACGACGTGAACCGCAAACGCGATCATCACCAGAAGCAGGATCAGGCTGGTGTACCAGAAGTTGAATCTGAAGAGATAACTCAAGAGAAAACCGACGGCAATGAGTTGGAGTGTCATTCGCAATGTTGCGACCGCCAAGTCTTTGCTCATCCTCAGTCGGTTTGAAAGCGCCAGTGCAAACACCACCAGGAGAAGCATGTATGCCACCGCCATCTGCCAGAGGCCAATCTGGTCAGCCATCAGAGTTCTCCTCCTCTTTGAGAAACTCACGGAACTGCACTGCGTCAATTGAGTCCCGCCTGTCGACTACTTTCCCACCCGACATCAAGATAATCTCGTCGGCGATATCGAGAAATCTGGTGGAGTGTGATACTACTATGAGCGAAACGCTCTCCTTGAATCTGGTCAGCGTCTCAATAACTCTCTCCTCGGACAGCGGATCAAGCGCGGATGTCGGCTCGTCGGCGAGCAGGACATTCGGTTCGGGCAGAATGGCGCGCACAAGCGCTATCCTCTGCTTCTCTCCCCCCGAAAGATGGCTGATATCATTCTCAAGCATGTCCGACCCAAGTCCGAGGCTGGCAGACAGTTCGAGTAAACGTTCGTCTCTTGGATTCTTCAGTTGGTTCGAAGCGAATGCAAACGGAGCAAGGATGTTCTGCCTTGCGCTGCCCTGCGACAGCACCGGTTCCTGCGTCAACATGGCAATCTCGGAGCGGAGCTTCGGAAGATCGTAGTCACGGATTCTTCTCCCGCGGTAACGGACCTCTCCCGATGTAGGAAACGAGAGACCATTCAGCAGCCTGAGCAGACTCGTCTTTCCTCCGCCGGATGGGCCCGCGATCAGGTATAACTTCAGTGGTTCGAACTCAAGAGTGATGTCTTTGAGGATTGAAAACGAGGGGCCGATCAGGTTGACGCCATCAATAGAAAACAAGGTTCCGTCAGGTCTGCTGCTGTTTTCTGATTCCATCAAAGTTAGAGAATAATATCAAACTGCGAGTAAAGTGTCAAGAGAATCCCGAATGATCAGGATGCGAAGTCCCTTAGCATCTGCTCAATGGAGTTGCTATCGTCGGGATATGACGCTATCTCGATCCTGACATTAACGGCAGAAGTCAACTCACCGGTGCTGGTCAGGAAATGCGAAAGGTGATCCTCAAGACGCCGAGCGAGCACCGTTGCACCAGCCATAGGAGTTTCTACAAGAAGCAGACCGACCCGATCTCGGTCAAGATTGGA
Source organism: Candidatus Zixiibacteriota bacterium (assembly GCA_030631455.1). Taxonomy (GTDB): domain Bacteria; phylum Zixibacteria; class MSB-5A5; order JAABVY01; family JAHJOQ01; genus DAOVLC01. The sequence goes on along the minus strand of DAOVLC010000092.1, from coordinate 3,827 downwards.
AACGACATCAGTGGATCTTACGATCGATTTTATCGCCTCGGAAAGCCGGGCAACGAAACTGTCGACTTTGGCATCGTCCACCGGAAACTTCCGTTCGAGCCGTTCGTCAAGCTTCTCGAGCATGATCGTGAGCATAGACACGAAAGAGCAGTATCTCTCAGAACGCCTAAGCTCATGCCGCACAATTGATGCAAAGCCGCAGTGGTCGGTAATCACACTATCGAGACTATCACGGGTTTTCCCACCCCAGTTTACCAAAGCCAAGTTATCTCCTTCGCTTCCTTATCCAGCCAGAACACTGTAAGAAGCAAATGCTGTGCCCTCCGAACCACACGCGCTCACAAAACAGCACATATAAGCCGTTGGTAATCAATGAATTGAGTGGAGATTTCGAGGCTTCGCGTACAGCCAGCTTGACCGGTTGCTGTTCAATTATTGCGCAATCTATTTCACAAAACGTGCAGGCAAGATACTATTTTATCTCGTTGATCCGATAATCCTTTATCTTGTAAAGGAGTGAACGATAGCTGATCTCAAGAATTTCGGATGCCTTTCGTCGGTTCCAATTGACCTTGTTGAGTACTTCTGCTATCAGCTTCTTCTCCTCATAGCTGACAGCTTTCGATACTCTCCGCTTGAGAGAGTAATCCGGTTCTGCATTCTCAGACATTTCTGCATTGTCAATACCGCCGGCAGCGACAGGCACACCTAAAGGCTGCCGGGCAGGCTGATATGATCTCGCTGTCTGAATCTGCCGGCCCCGTAAGAGAAGCTCCTCGATAATCTTCTCGTCTTCCCTGACCACTACCTGCTTGATCAGGTTCTCAAGTTGCCGGACGTTTCCCGGATAGTCGTACTCCATCAACCTGGCGACAGCCTCCCTGCTCAGAGGAGGGACATTCTTCTTGTAGAGCGACACATATTTGTCGAGAAAATGTTCGACAAGCAGCGGAATATCGTCCTTCCGGTCTCTGAGAGGAGGCAAATATATGGTGATCTCATTGAGTCGATAGAACAGGTCATCACGGAATAGCTGATTCCCGATAGCCTCTTCCAGATTCTTATTTGTGGCGCAGATGATCCTCAGATCGACATGAATGTTGTTTATGCCACCGACCCTCACGAATTCGTGCTGTTCCAGCACCTGCAGCAACTTCGACTGTAGTTCGAGTGGCATGTCGCCAATCTCGTCGAGGAACATGGTCCCGTTGTTCGCAACCTCAAATCTTCCCGGCTTGGTCCTGTGAGCACCGGTAAAAGCGCCCTTCTCATAGCCGAACAGTTCCGCCTCAAGAAGATCTCGTGGAATCGCAGCGCAATTGACCTTGGAGAGTGTATTCTTGGATCTGCTCGACAAGCTATGCAGCATCCTCGTAACGATCTCCTTGCCGGTGCCGGACTCTCCCCTGATCAGGACAGTCAACTCGCTGTCGGCCACCTGTTCGATGACGTTTTTCACATCGAGCATCGCCTGAGAATCGCCAATGAACGAATCGTACTGAGATTTCGCTTTCAACTCATCCTTCAGGTGGCTCAGCTCCTGCCTGAGTCTGGATTTCTCGAGAGCCGACTGGATATGGATCTCGACTTCCTTGACATCGAACGGCTTGGTGATGAACTCCGCGGCACCCTGCTGGATGGATTCGACCACGTACTTCGTCTCGCCATGCCCTGAGAGCATTATGACTTCTGAGCGAAGGTCGGCCTTCTTCAGTTTTGCCAGAACCTCCAACCCGCTTATGCCGGGCATCTTAATATCGAGGAGTATCAGATCAGGCTTCTCGGTCGAGGCAACCTGAATGCCTTCAATGCCGTCTCTTGCGCTGAGAATCTCGAAGTCGCCCTGGAGACCTTCCGACAGAATCCATGAGACCTTGGGATCATCATCTATTATAAGGAGCTTGACTTTATCTTGTTTCATAACAACCTCTTTGCTCTGTTCCACGTAATACCGTTATCGACCAAAAGTTCCATTTGCTGAGCATTCATGTGCCTATTTCCTGCAAATGAGTGCAGCCAATGTCTTTATTCTGAACGGTTTCGTCAACAAAAAGCCAGGCTACACAAAGCCTATATCGGGAGATCGATAAAGAATGAAGTGCCTTCACCTGGGACAGACGAACTGGTGACTTTGCCGTTATGGGCCATAACGATGCGCTCAACAACCGCCAGACCGAGTCCCGTACCGGTCTCCTTGGTAGTGTAGTATCGCTCGAATATACGATCGAGATGTTCTGGTTCAATACCCTGCCCGGTATCTGCGATCTCGACCCTGACATAATCCTTACCCTCATCGGGATCTCTGAATTCGCACGTCGAAAGCCTGATCCTTCCGCCGTCCTTGATCGCGTCGAACGCATTCATCACGAGATTGAGCATCACCTCAATCATCTCGTTGAGATTCAGCGAGACCGACGGGAGGTTCTCCGCGAAATCGGTTTCTATTTCAATGTTGTGCTTTGCCGCATCCGACGAAACCAGTTTCACGACTTGATTCACTGCTTCCTCGACCTTCCGCCTTTCCATCTGATACTTGTTTGGATTCGAAAAGTCGACCAGTTCCTTTACAAGCTCCGAGAGGCGAAGTATCTCCTGATCCACCGTCTCAAAGATATGGCTGGCCTCTGATTCTCCGGGCAACCTCGTCTTGAGTACTTGAAGACTTCCACGGATGTTTGTCAGCGGTTTTCTCAGGTCGTGCGATATCTCCGACATCATGTTTCCCATGGTCAAGAGACGGGTGGCATTCAGTATTCCTCTCTGGCGCTCATAGACGGATGTCGCCTGAGAAGCCACTATCGATGATATATACTCGTGGTCGATTGTGAAGGCTCTCTTTTCCAGACTGCCAAGACAGAACAGGCCGAAGAGCATTCCCTGAGTGAAGATCGGTATCGATGAAAACGACGCGATTCGGTCTCCTTCCGGCAGCTTATTCCGGATGAACTTGAGCACCTCCATCGTACGCCCAGGACCACTCGATACCTGCCCGGAGGACAATTCGATCTCATTTTGCAGCAGTCTGTCTGCTGATTCCTTCGCCCAGCCCTCCCAGAAAGTTATGGTCATCTTGCCTGAGCGCTGGTTCCATGTCATCCATACCGAGAAATCGAGAGGAATAATCCCGCTGATCTTGTTGTGTATGAACGAGCTCATCTTGTCAAAGGAATCGGTCTCCGGCAGCATTGATGATATCTCGTACAAAACCGCAAACTGCTTGAGCTTTCTTCGTGCATCTTCGTAATGATGAGCGTCGTCGATGGCCATGGCAGCCTGTGACGCGAATGTCGTCAGGAGCTTCAGATCCTGCCTGTTGAAACTCTCTTCACCGGTCTTGTCGGTAATGTTCAGGACGCCAAGAATCTCGTTCTTCACTTTCAGGGGCACGCAGAGAAGCGACTTCGATCTGTAGTGACTCTTTGCTTCCCTGTGAAAACGCTTGTCTTTCTCGATGTCTTCTATAATAACCGGCTTACCCGACTGAGCCACATAGCCGGCTATCGACGAGCCGAGCGGAAGTGTCGTTTCCTGAATCACCTCTTCCTCTACCCCGACGGCAGCCTGAATCCTCAGTACGTTATGCTCTTCATCGAGAAGCATGATCGAGCCTGTGCCGGCCCCGATCACTGTGGTCGCGAGGTTGATGATCTGTGAGAGGAGTTCGGGAAGCTCTACCGTCGTGGAAAGAGATTTGCCTGCCCGATAAAGTGCATTGATTTCCGCTATCCTCCGCTTGAGCAGCCTGTTCTTGGTCTGCAGCTCCCCAACAAGCTGTTCCCGTGCGCGGTCGGAGTTCCGCTTGTCGATCGCTCTGTTGACGGCAAGCT
>DAOVLC010000095.1 GCA_030631455.1 Candidatus Zixiibacteriota bacterium | reverse complement strand
CTCAGCCTATGGTCTCACATCTTGTTGCATATTACGAGCCAGGTAGGACAAAAGCCGCAGACTTTTGAAGCTTGTCTGACAGCGAGATAACCAACGAATCCCGTGCCATGACTGCACAAGACGAATAGTCAAAACTCTACGAGTTTTGACCTACTTCCTGTATTCAAGGGGAATCGAGTTGTCAGGTTCTAGAACTTCGCCGCAGCTCCGGTGAAGCTCACGACGAAATCCTCCATCGCTCTTGCCATCTCGTCGGCAGACTGGTATCTGTCGTACGGATTCTTGTTGAGCGCTTTCTTCACGATCAGATCGAGCATAGGAGGAATCTTTGCATCCAGGCTTGATGGCGGCGGCGGATCTTCGGTAGTGATCTTCAGTATCAGGTTGGATATGTTCTCTCCGACGAACGGCTTCTTGCCTGTCAGGACTTCGTAGAACACGACACCCAGCGAGAAGATGTCAGATGACGATGTTATCGGCTCACCTTTTAGCTGCTCGGGGGATATGTAACTCGGTGTTCCCATTGCAATGCCTGTTTGGGTCAAGTTCGACGACTGAAAATGGGCAATGCCGAAATCCATAACCGTTATGTGGAAACTCTCGAGAACCATTATGTTTGCGGGCTTGATGTCACGATGAACTATGTTGTGCTTATGAGCATACGAAAGAGCAGAGCAGACCTGAAACACTATCTTGGCGGCTATCTTGAAATTCAGTTCGAGCTGTCGCCGGATAATCTGTTCGAGCGTATACCCTTTAAGGAACTCCATTGCGATGTACTGCAAATCTCCCTCGTGTCCGACGTCGTAGATGGTTACGATATTCGGGTGGGAGAGATTACCTGCCGCCTTGGCTTCTCGTATCAGCCGCTCGCGCAGCTCTTCGATCTCCGATGAATCGGCAAGCTTGTCCATGCGGATGGTCTTGAGCGCAACCATTCGACCGATTGCCGGGTCTTTGCCCTTGTATACGGTTCCCATTGCGCCTTCTCCGAGGACGCCGATAACCTCATAACGTCCGAGGGATGAAAGCGAAGTCTCATGTACGGGTTCAGGCTTGGGGTCCGATGCTTCCGATCTTGATGATCCGCGCGGTATTGGCGTCGCGGATAACTCCACCGCTTTTGCGAGGTTCCTAAACATCTGGGTCTCGTCTGCAGATGTTTCGATTGCCAGTGTTTTCTCATCCGGAGAAGTGGTTACGTCGCGAAATTCCACTTTCTCGACGCGGACTGCCACTTCTTCGACCGGCTTCACTCTCCGTGGAGTTTGCGTCTTTGCTATCGTCTCGGTATGTCCTCTGAGAAGCGGAGCTGCAAGAGCGAACATAAGGATTTCCAGTGTGGGGAAAAAAGTGTTAACCACAGTGTTGAAAGACGTGAAAAGAATGAAATTGAGATTTACTATCACGAACGCAAAAACGACTAAGATAACAAATCGATATATGAGCGCCACTCGCGGCAGCATCGCGGCGCAGAAGAGGCCGATAGCCAATATTACGAGTATTTCCGCGTTACTTGATGCATTGAGTGGCGAGATGAATCTCCCGGTCAGGATGTTATCTATGACACTGGCCGACTTCTCTGCGGCTGTGAACTCATCCCCAAGTGGGGTAGATAGCTCATCGGACAAGCCAAGTGCCGTCAGCGCTACTATGACAACTTTGTCCTGCATGTCCTCGACCGCGATTTTGCCTTCCCAGAAGTCCCGGGCCGAGTAGATCGGGAATGTAAGTGGTGGGCCATAGTAATTGATCCGGTAGTTGCCTTTTTTATCGACCGGGATCTCACGGTTGCCGACGTGCAGTTTTCCCTGCTCCTGGTCGAATCTAATCGAATCGAATGGAACGTCCATTGCGAAAGCGGCAGTCGCAAGCTCGATCGACGGGTAGATGAATTTCTCATACTTGATAAGCATCGGCTGCTTGCGTACCGTGTTGTCCGAATCGAAATGTGTCCAGATCGCACCTGACAGCCTGCCGGATGGACCAAACTGATCGGCAGGTAACTCCAGTCTCGATGCGAGCGGGATATATTCCGCTTCGAATGGCAGAATCATCTTCAGAGCAGACCGCCCCAGCCAGCGCGGAGCCGTGCTCGTTTTCGGTGTTCGTGAGGAGATGACAGGGAAGAAGGGCAGGATGATATTCTCCGACTGCAGGATGTTTTCCGCCAGCAGTTGGGATGTCCCCGATACGTAGTCTTCGACGTTCTCCTTGATTTGTGGCTGCAGGACGACGGCTTTCGGTGAATAGTATGCGAGAGCTTCTACGAGTTGCGCCACTCTCTGGTGGCTCCATGGCCACCGTCCGATATGATCCAACGATCTGTTGTCAATAGTGAGCAGCACAACCTGACCTGACGGTTCCGACACCTCTCTGACCCTGAAAAGCACGTCCTGAAACCTGGACTCGATGTTTTCAAACGTCGACGCGTTGTTGAAATAGAGAGCTGTGATCAAGAGGGTTATCAGAAGATACAGCACAAGCCCCGGATGGTTCCGGACGAACGATTTACCGTCATCGCCAGCACTCTTTCTGAGCGTCGGAAACTTGAGTTGCGGAAACCTCATTTCCTATTTCCCCACAGCTATTCTGTCTACGAGGAACCTCGGGAGATTTGCATTGATCATCTTCTGCTGTGTCTTCTCACAGTCGTACTCCACTCGCCTAATCGACATAATATTGGTTTCGGTGTCGTAGATCATGTAGGATGCGCGTGGGTCGCCGTCTCTCGGTTGCCCCACGCTTCCGATGTTGATGATGTACCTGTAGTCGTCATCGATATGAACGAAGTCATGAGCAACAGCCTCGCAGCGATTGCCCTTGTACTTCTTCACAATCAGCGGTCTGTGGCTATGCCCGATCACGCATACCTGCTGCTCAAAATACTTGAAGTTCTCTTCGGCGTCCTCGACATCGAGAATGTACCCCCAGCTTGTCGGCTCCTTGGGGGAGGAGTGCACCATCTTCATCATGTCGAAACTTGCCTCCATCTGGAATCTCTTCATCCGGCTTAGATTCTTTTCTGATAGAACCTGGCACGTGTAACCCATCGATAATTGAGCGTACTGGTTGAAATAGGAGGTGTTCAGTAAACCAATTGCTGCTGCGTCATGATTCCCGAGGAGTTTGACATCCGCCTTCTTGTGAATCAATTCGACACACTTGTTGGGATCCGGGCCGTAGCCAACTGCGTCACCGAGAAAGAAAATCCTCTTTACTTTTTCGGTTTTGATGTCCGCAAGACACGCATCCAGCGCTTCGAGGTTCGCGTGGACATCGGAGATGAGTCCTATTTTCATTCTTAACCTGCCTCGACAAAGCGGAACACTGAATTCCCAACTTCAATGATATCTCCGTTCTTGATGTCCTGGCGAGTTACTTCGTCGCCGTTGACACGTGTTTTGCCTTTCTTACCCACGTTTAAGATCGTGAACGACTCACCCTCACGGATTATTCTCGCCTGAATGGCGGGCACGAACCAGCCGCCTACCCTCACGTTCACGAATTTCGACTTGCCGACAGTAATCATGTCCCTGTCGAGCGGAACCTCGTCCTGGAAGGTCTTCTCGAGTCCCACCAATACCGAGCATCCCGAACGTTTGACAAGCTGCTTGTCCTCCTGGTCGCTCTTGAGCATCTCTTTCTGTTTCTTTGTGTTCAGGATCATAGTGCCGTCGAGATCAGACATCTTCTCATGGCTTTCAACCTCGGTATGGTATTCGAGATCGAATTTGCCAATCGTAATGATGTCAGTATCACGGAGTTTTTCTTCGGCAATCTTCCTCCTGTTGACAAATGTACCATTCAGACTTTCGTTGTCAATGATGATTGCGTCTTCCCCGCAAACTTCGATTCTGGCATGCCTTCTCGATATGCCTCGGTTATCGAGGACGATGTCGTTATCGGAGGAACGTCCGATCGACAGACGCTCTTTCTCAGTCACAACTCGCTCAACTATTCTCTTGTCAAACATCACTACTATTTCAGGCATTGCAGACTTCCTTTCCTTGCCGGGATGCGACTTCTGTAATCCGAAGCAACACCGTAAGTTGCAATATCTTTTCTGCTTGCTCGGAAAACCCTGTACGATTATATTGTCGGAATGAAACTGCGAAACTTAACGCTGGACGGGAGTGTAGTTTCCGCCCCTCTCGCAAGCGTTTCCGGGTCTGCATTCCGGGTGCTTGCGAGGGAATTTGGAGCAGCGATGGTAGTCACTGAGATGGTCTCCGTCGAAGGCATGGTTCGCGATAACCGTAAGACAATGAGTATGTTGCGCTTCCGGCCAGAGGAGCGTCCAGTCTCAATGCAGGTCTTCGGCAGAAACCCGGAGACTCTGTCTGAAGCCTGCCGAATCGTTGCCGATGCGGGGGCCGACATAGTTGACATAAACCTCGGCTGCCCCGCTAAGAAAATTGTGAGCAAGAGCGGTGGCGCGGCGCTTCTCAAGGACGTGAAACTGACAGAATCGCTCTTCATCGCGGCTGTCAAAGCTGTCCGGATTCCTGTCTCGGTCAAGTATCGCTCCGGGTGGGACAGTGAGAGTACCAACTTCATCGAGATCGGAAAGTTGGCCGAGGGCTGCGGAATCTCAATGCTGACGCTTCATCCGCGCACACGAAGCTCCGGTTTCAAAGGTCAGGCGGATTGGTCGCATATACGCACGCTCAAGGAGGCCGTTTCGATTCCGGTTATCGGCAACGGTGATATTACCTCACCGCAGGATGCTGTTGATATGATAGATCAGACCCGTTGCGATCTCGTCATGATCGGTCGGGCGGCTATGGGAGCGCCGTGGATATTTCGGAGAGTCGACCATGTTCTGAAGGGTCTGCCTGATCCGGGAGAACCGGGCCTCGAAACGAAAATCAGTATCTGTCTCAGATTCGCCAGACTCATGATCGAAGACTACGGCGAAAGACCTGCTTGCTTCAAGATGAGGAAACAACTCATCTGGTTCACGCGTGGTTGGAAAGGCATCTCGAAGTATCGCCCGGAAATGTTCACAATCGAGAGTTACGATGATATAGTTGGATTCTTTGACCGTTACATGAATTGTCAGGAACAGATGGTGTAAAATGAACAAGAAAGTGCTGAAAGACATTCTCAGTGAAGTGAGATCGAAAAAGATCGGCGTTAATGAGGCTCTGAAACGCCTCAAACACTTCCCATATCAGGACATTGGAATTGCGCGGATCGATACTCATCGGCATCTTCGGGTCGGATTCCCGGAAGTGATATTCTGTGGGGGGAAGACGGACGATCAGATCATGAAGATCGTGGCATCGATGGTCAAGTCGAAGTCACCGATCCTTGCGACGCGAATTTCCGACACCTCGGCCCGGAAGCTCACCAAGAAATACGCGCGTGCCAGGCACAACCGCCTCGCCCGGACTGTGCTGATCGAAGCTTCAGGCAAGGCTAAGCGCGGCGAGAACGTCGGGAGAGTTGCGGTAATCACCGCAGGCACGGCCGATATTCCCGTTGCCGAAGAGGCAGCCGTGACATGCGAAGCGATGGGGTGCAATGTCGAGAAGCTCTTCGATGTCGGCGTAGCCGGTATTCACAGACTGACGAGCCAGTCCGAAAGCCTGCATGACTTCGATGTGCTCATAGTGGTGGCCGGGATGGAAGGGGCGCTTGCATCGGTTGTCGGCGGCATGGTTGGCATGCCTGTGATTGCCGTGCCGACGTCGATCGGATACGGTGCATCATTCGGAGGAATCGCAGCGCTTCTTTCGATGCTGAATTCCTGCTCATCGGGGATAACGGTAGTTAACATCGACAGCGGATTCGCCGCAGGGTGCGCGGCTGTGCGTATAGTCGGTCTCTTGGGGGACAAGAAATGAGAAGCTTGATTTTCGATCCATCGTACGGCTGCGCGGGAGACATGATCCTTGGCGCATTCGTCGCGGCCGGAGTTCCGTTCGCCAAACTGCAGTCGGAACTCGAAAAGCTCAACCTCCCCGGATATAAGATATCCCACGGGATAGTGCATCGCAGTGATATAGCGGCGATCAAGGTGAATGTCGAGACGGCGGAATCCTCGACGCATCGGCATTTGCGACACATTGTCGAGATTATCGACGCGAGTAGCTTAAGCGATGCAGTCAAGGAAAATTCGAAGCGCGTTTTCGGGCGGCTTGCCGAAGCTGAGGCTGAGGTCCATTCTTCAAGTCCCGACGAAGTGCATTTCCACGAAGTCGGTGCGGTCGATGCCATCGTCGACATAGTCGGAGCGTGCATCTGTATCGAAAGCCTCGACGTCGGAGAAATCTACAGTAGGCCAATCGCTCTCGGCAGTGGCACAATCACATGTGAT
>DAOVLC010000310.1 GCA_030631455.1 Candidatus Zixiibacteriota bacterium | reverse complement strand
GCAGAGGCGTCTGCTAGGCTCGACCCCAGCACTGTACAATACTTCAGTGGTTACAGCTTCCAGAAGGGGGAGGGGGCAGACAAATCAGAGGTCCCCTTCGAGAAGTTCTTCATGCCGAAGAATGCTGCTGAACCAGGCCTTGAGGTCGCAGACTTCGTAGCCTACGCAGCGGGTAGGCGGGTGCAAAGCGATTTCTCAGGGATAGAATCAGATCTCATCAGAGTGGATTTCGAATCAAGATTCAGGCCTTCTGATAGCAAATATCGCCACTTCCTGAAGATAGAAAAGGTTCGGTGCGACTAGCAGAGTAGTGCCGAATACTTTAATAGGCAAAACCGCTCCGGGTTTTGCCCTACTTAATATTGTGCGCCCGCTCGAATAGGCAAAACCGCTGCCTGTCCTGAGTCATCGAATGGATGTCCTGGGTCGTCGAAGGGATGTCCTGAGTCGTTGAAGGGCGGGTTTCGCCCTACTGGAAATGCAAGATACTGTCTTTGTAGTCAAGCGTTCATATTCGGATTGAGCGGTTTATCTGATTCGGTGATCGCCTCACACAACACCGGTTTTTATGGCGCACCCTTCTTCCTCAATCCCGCCACCGCCTTCTTCAGATAATTGCTGGCGATTATTGCCCATAGGATGAATGGGAGGCTGTCGCTGAAGAGCAGGGCGGGGAAGAGGGTCGAGAAGGATTTTGCGGTGAGGCCGTAGTTCGAGTGTGCTATGAATGCCACCGACACGAGTCCGATGTGATCGAAAAAGATTATCACGAACCCGACGAGTGTGCCGATGATTCTTCGTTTGATCGTTAGCTCAGGCGTGATCACCATCAGAACCAGAAACGGCACGTAGTTCAGGAAATGCTCCTGAACAAGACGAGGCTGAAACTCGGTGACTCCGAGAATCATTAGGATCGGTGTGGCGAGTGTGAGAAAGAACTTGAGGTATGCTGTACGCCCCCATTCAATCCACAACCATGCTACGGGAATGGTAATAGCGAAAAACTCAAGAACCAGTAGCCAGAACCTTTTCTTCACGCTTCACCACCTTCAAAATCCACAACACCCAGACCGATGTGATCATAAGTATCAACGTGACCTGCCAGAAGTATAAATGCATGAAGTCAAAAATCTCATAGTAATAGCTGCCGACAATAATCAGCACGAGAATCCTGATAACATTAAACAGGTACATCAGTGGAATTCCGAACGCCAATCCGATTCCCTTTTTCTTCAGACTCGTCGGGAAGGCCATCACGGCAGCCATGAAAATCAGTATCTCATATATGCCGGTGCATTCTTCGATGATTTTCACCGGGAAATGTCCGAAAGTCACAAGCTTACCGGTTGCATTCGCAGTAGAGGAAAAGATACCCAGGATGAAGCCTTCGACTTGCGCAGTCCCGACCATCATGCCCTCGACGATGAAGTAGAACTCGTTAGTCAACAGTGGGTAGACCACCGCCACGACGCCGAGGTATATGAGGAATAGAAACACGAATCGGTAGGCCGGATTCGTCCATGCCTGTCTTATCCATTGCCTGAAACTGAGTCTTTTCTTCTTCTCAGGTGGGGGAGATTTGGCAGTTTTCTTCTGTTTGTCCCTCTTCTTTCTGGACATATCTCAATTTAGCCGCCTGCGACGGATTCTCAAAGAGGTTTTTTGTCTTTCGACCAACGGAAATCTGCCGATAATTCTATTGATATGCTAACATCAGGCAAAGCGAGCTTCGCGCGACTTACTCGTTTCCTGCGCAGGCCGGGAATGAAATATGAGACCGAACTCTACAGCGTTCTCTTACTCATCGCGCTGTTCCTCGTCCTGGTAAACCTGATCTCAGTCAGAGTCGTCTCCCAGCTGCGCGGCGTATTCGAGGATCAGATATACACGGATCTCCACAAAGTCGCGCGACAGTCGGCAAAGTATCTGTCGGATCGCCCAAAACTGACTTCGTCGACAAATGACTGGAAAGAATTCCTTAACCGGAGTTATGCCGATAGCATCGAGGTGATCGAGATTGACGCGCCCGGTTTCGTATCGATTCCGAGTTTTGCAGGGAGGCTGTCGGCTGAACAGATGGAGGCATTGCACGATGGAGAGCCGCTTGCGGTCGGACCGGACCGGAAGTGCCTTGCACCCGGATATGTCGTCCTATTCCCATTCGAGACGGCTGACGGCCGCAGCTTCATTTTGAGGCTGTACAAGCGAGCCGACCGCTACGGCGTTGTCGAGAAGGTCGAACGATACAACTACTTGTTCCACATGTCGGCTCTGCTCGCGGTTGTGCTTCTTGGCTATCTCTACCTTCGCGTCACACTCAAACCGTACCGGACAATGAAACATGCCGCTCAGGAGGCGACGCCGACTCCGAGAGAAAAGGAAGTTTCGGTGGAACAAATAGTATCCACTTTCCAGAAGATGATAAAAGAGCTAAAAGACAAGGAGGAGATACTCCAGGGACTCTACCAAAAGACGCAGAAGCGTGCTGCGCGGCTCGAACAATTCAACGAATATATACTGGCAGGGATGGCGTCGGGATTGATAAGCTGCAACAGGGAAGAGGTCATTACGCATTTCAACAGGTCGGCACAGAAGCTTCTCGGGATCGGTGAGCAGCAGGCGCTCGGCGAGCACTACGGCGAGGCGCTGTCAAAGGTGCCGGAACTGGTCGAGTTGATCGCAAGGACAACCGATGACAGAGCCAACAGCTCACGATGCGAACTGAATGTAGATACGGGAGACGGAAAAGAGATATCACTCGGGGTTTCAACCACGCTGATCAGCGACGAGCTTGACCGCAGAGTAGGCGTGACCGTCATAATGACCGACTTGACGGAGATCAAAAAATTGCAGAAAGATATCGCGTACAAAGATAAAATGGCCGCGCTCGGTGAGACTGCCGCGGGCCTTGCCCACGAGCTTCGCAACTCCATGACCGCGGTCGTCGGCTTCGGAAAGCTTATCACAAAGCTGGCACAGGACAATCCGGAGATGCTTCAGGTTGCGGAATCGATTTCGCGCGAAGGATCAGTGACCGAGCAGATGTTGACAAGGTTTCTCGAATTCGCTCAGCCCGCCAATTTTTCGATGGATCGAGTCGATGTTGTTCAGATCGTTCGAGACCTCACCGAGAGCTTGCAGAGCAAAGCGGAGACTAGAGGGATTACACTTGACTGCTCACGGTCGTCGGATTCTATCTCTGTTTGGGGGGATCAGCTCGCCATCCGTCAGATTGTCTCGAACCTTCTGGTAAACGCGGTCGAGGCAAGTCCGCAGGGCGGGCGTGTGCAGATCGACATTGAGTCGTCGGGTGATGATGACTTCGTGGAGATTGTAGTCTCTGATGACGGTCTCGGTATTCCCAGTGATCTCAGGCACAAGGTGTTTAATCCGTTTTTC
>DAOVLC010000328.1 GCA_030631455.1 Candidatus Zixiibacteriota bacterium | reverse complement strand
GGGCGCCACCGACCAGGAAGCCCATCTTCTTTTCATCGTCTACGACAAGTATCTGAGCCATAGCGTCTATCGATTCTCCGGCAGGAACATCGATGCGACTGTTCCGCCATTTGCATTAGGTTTGAGGGTCAGCTCGCCACCGTGAGCCTCGACGACGTTCCTGGCGATGTAGAGCCCGAGCCCAGAACCTTTCTCGCGGGTTGTGAAAAATGGGTCGAAAACTCGGTCTTTCGCATTTTTCGGAATGCCGATCCCATTATCGGCGAGATCGACACGCACTCCGTCCGATCTCTTTGGCCGATCAGAACTGATCGTTATATCGAGCTGACCGCCCTCGGGCTGGGCATCTTTCGCATTCAGCATGAGATTGAGTATCGCCTGACGGATGGCGAACCGGTCAGCGACAACTCTGTATGGTCTGTCAGAATCTTCGCATGATACATTTACCTGCACCCTGGCTTCATTGAAATCAGTCCTGGTTTGTCCTACCAGAGTCTCTACAAGTTCTTTGATGTCGACTTCCTCCCGCTTCCCCTCAGCGGGATGAGCAAAATCGAGGTAGCCTGCTACTACCGAGTTTAGGCGGTCGACCTCATCGGAGATGAAGCCAAAGACCGGATCATCAACATCTTTATTGTATTTTGCTCTGATCCTCTCGGCGCTGTTCTTGATTATTCCGAGCGGGTTTCTGATCTCATGCGCAATCGTGGCTGCCATCTCACCCATCGACGATATCGCCGATGCTCGCAGAAGCGCTTGCTGCGCGGTAAGCAGCCGTCGGTTAACAAGATAGAACAACAGGACAAAGAGCAGCATGAAAAGAATGCTCCCCACATTCATGAACACGATATTACGCTTGAAATCCTCGATTGTCTCGAAAACCGCGTACCCCGCTTCGGCATGAAGAATTGCTATCACTGAGTCGCCGAAGTCATAGATCGGTGCGAAAGCGGAAAGAAGATAGAGGGTGTCGGATCGATAGATCGGGGTCGTGATCGCAATCCCCGCCGCAGCCGATGTGAACTCAGTTAGGTTTAGTGACTCTCCTTCAACGCCTGTGCTGTCACCGGGTGATGCGAGCAGGTCTTCACCCTCAGTATCATAGAGGTTTATCGAGAGGAGTTCATTTGCTTGCCTGACATCATCGAGCATGCTCACCAGTTCGGCGTAATCGGCAAGAAGATACTCGCCGGAAGCTATTTCACGCACCACAAAAGGATCGACACGTTCTGCGGTCGACTCGGCAAGCGATCTTACATCCCGCGAAACCCTCGCTTCGAGCAGGTGCTTCATCTGCACATAGAGATACCACTGGCTGAAATTGAAGAAGATGAGCAGGAGTGCCGCGAAAATCACTATCGCGATTGAGATACGCCTGTCGAAACCGATTCGCATGATATTTCCAAGATAAAGATTCGCCGATCAATCTGCAACGAAAACTGTACCTATATGTACAGTTCGGTACAATCGCTTCGATCTGAACTGTACGCGAAGGTACATCTCTGTGCGTGGGATTCGGAGATCAGGTCGCGATCTCCGAGAGTAAGCTAAGGCTCTGTAATGAGTTACGGATAGCGAGGAGCGTTTGGCATGCCTATCGCTTAATAGTTCTACCGCTATGTTAAACGTAAGCAGCAGCAGGAGTCAGAAATGAAGCAGTTTCTAATCATCTCTTTACTTGCCATGCTTGCCGGAATCCTCGTCCTGTCGGGTTGCTCGAAAGATTCGATGAGTACCCCAACCGTGGAGACAGGACTCAATTACGAGGATGACTTCGGCGGGTATGACACCTCGGATGAACCTCCGGGATTCGGCGATGAGACGATTCTCGAGGAAATGGCCGAGGATGCAGAGGTCGAATTCCTCGAGCCTGAGTTTACCCCGACATTCGATTCGCTCGATCACAGGAGTGATGTACGTGTGCGGAGAATGGACATCCTCTGGGGTATGCTCGAATATGATTCTACAGTGACGGAAGTCACCGACTGGTCAGGCTCGCTCGAGATAGAGCGAGGCGCGATTCGCATTGCGACACTTATCAGGTTCGAACGGGGCGATTATATCGTTAAGCCTCGGAGTGATTGCAGCAAACTCGAATGGGTGTCATTCACTAGGCCGCACTTTGACGGCATCTTAGTATTCATTTATGACGTCTCTGATCTTGACGAGACAGAACCGAACACCGTCACGTTCAAGACAGGGCCTTATGAGAGAACATTTACGATGTCGGAGCTTGATTCACTCTCTGAGATAATCGAAGTCGATGACATCGGCAACAAGGTCTCATTCAATTCATTCATCACCACTCCGGAAGATCGGGAGCGAGGGTTCCTGACCGGTCGCTGGGCCAAGAGTGCCTCCGAGCGCGGAGTTTTCTTCGGGCGATGGGCATCCTGGGACGGACGGTTCCTTGGACACGTACGTGGCCACTGGGGTGCGAACAACGATGGTGAGCGGGTCTTTTTCGGCAAGTGGATCAGCAGGCACGGTTCGTTCAAGGGTCTGTTGCGCGGAACATGGGGAAGCGATGAGACAATTACTGATCTTGCAGAACCCGCATCAGGTTGGTTCCGCGGTGATTGGGCCGACAGAAGTCTCACGGTCAAAGGCAAACTCGGTGGTATGTGGGCCGCGGTATCAAACCCCTCACTCGGCGATGGTGACGGTATCGGCGACGGAGGCAGGAATAACGGCGACCGCGGCAACAACTATGAGATCTGCGAGATTCATCAAGGCGCGCGCGGATTCTTCCACGGCCGCTGGGAGAAGGATAGCGATGTAGATTAGGCGACACTCTCCTTTTCTGTTTTACATATAGATGGACAGCCCGCATGCAGGAGCGGGCTGTTCTGCTTTGTGTACCATCCGCCACTTATCAATGCGTCAAACCTCGAGAGTTGAGTAGTTGGGTAGGTCGAAACCTTTACCTGTCCTGAGTCCGCGAAGGGATGTCCTGAGTTATCGAAGGGCGGTTTCGACACTTTTGTAGGTCAAATCTCGGAGGCTGGTGAAACCAGCCGCAGAGACTTGACTATTCTCTTTCCACATCGCGCTTCGCGCGAAATGTAGAAACCGCTGAGGTTTCGATCTACTCAACTACCGGCTGAGGGTTGCTTGGGTCGCGTGGCGGGTCAAGAATACCGTCCAGCCGATTGTTAGACTTGGCTTAGCTTACGGCGCCAAAGCTCCATTTTCCGCCCCACGGCTTCTTGCCAATTACTTTGCCAAGGTGATCGTTTACCCTATTCGATGTTTTAACGCCCAGTCTATAGG
>DAOVLC010000048.1 GCA_030631455.1 Candidatus Zixiibacteriota bacterium | reverse complement strand
GATCACACATCTGAAACGCGCGGTTCTTTTCTCATCCGGTACACCATCGAGAGCCTTAAGCAGCCTGGCGTTGTTGTCGGCGAATGTGCAACCGGGACCTGCGTAGCGCGCGGAGTTGACTCCCGGTATGCCACCCAGCACGTCGACTTCGAGACCGGAGTCATCCGCCATTGAGGGCAACCCTGTAAATTCGTAGATTGCTTCAGCCTTGAGAACGGCGTTCTCTTCAAGCGTGGCGCCGGTCTCTTCGACATCGGGGAAGTCGGGATATGCGTCCTTGGTGACGATCTCGACGTCGAGTCCTTCCAAGATCGCAGTTATCTCTTCGATTTTGTGCCGATTATTGGTGGCAAGGACAAGCTTCATATATCAGTACTTGGTAATATCGATCCTGATTACATTTGTGATCTTGTCGCCGAGGAAGTGCCTGGCAACCTGATGGAACCGATCCGGAAGATCCGAGACATAGAACTTATGGAGAACATCGGTTGTTTTCTCCCTCAGGATATTTGTGCTCATAAGGTGCTGATATACCGTCTGCGCCGTCTCCTCAGCGGAATCGATAAGCACAACTCTGTCTCCGAGCACCTCGCGAATAACCTCTTTCAGCAGCGGGTAGTGCGTACATCCGAGTACGAGAGTATCGACGCCGTTCGTGCAAAACGGTGCGAGATAGTCTTCGGCAATAAGCTTTGAAGCCGGTTTGTTGAGATAACCCTCCTCTACCAGATGGACGAAAAGCGGACAGGCGAGCGAGAAGACCTTGATCTTCGAGTCAAGCTCTCCGATCTCTTTTGCATATATGTCGGAGGAGATGGTGCCGGTAGTGCCGATCACACCGATTTTTCCGTTCCTGGTTGCCTTGACCGCTGACAACGCTCCCGGCTTGGTTACTCCAAGCATATCGACATCGCAATCCTGCTTAATCACGGACAGCGCGAGTGCCGAGGCGGTATTGCATGCCACGACGATCATCTTGACGCCCTGTTCCAGCAGAAATCGGGTGTTCTGTCGCGAGAACTCGACAACGATATCTTTCGACCGCGGGCCATACGGGTATCTTCCGGTATCTCCGAAGTAGATGACATCCTCGTTCGGAAGAAGTCGGAATATCTCTTTTGCTACGGTCAATCCCCCGAGACCGGAATCAAAAATCCCAATTGGCTGTGATCGCGATGCTTCTGCCATCTTGTCTTAGTAATCGAGCGCGGAGTATTTGTCAATGAATTTCTTGATGCCGGCGCATATCGCTTCGGCGGCTTTCTGCTGGAATGAATCTTTCTTGAGAAGCGCTTCCTCGCGCTTATTGGAAATGAAGGCAAGTTCTACCAGTGCCGATGGCATGGCGACCTCGTTCAGAATGTAGAAGCCGGCCTGGTCGACACCTCTCGAACGGATTTTGAGCTTGTTCTTCATCTCATCCCGGAGGTAAGAGGCGAGTTCCTGAGATTCGTCGAGATACTCTGTCTGCAGCTGTTCCAAAAGAACAAAATCCAAATCATCGAAAGGTTGCTCGTCCTCATTATCTCGATCAATTGCCAATGAGCGGTTCTCCAACTCGGCTGTGATCCGGGCTTCTTCATTCATTGCCGACGCGAGGAAGAATGTCTGGGAGCCGGACGCTCTCGGGTTCTCACTCGATGCATTAGTGTGTATCGAAACAAACAGGTCGCCACCGTTACGGTTGGCGAAGTCTGCCCGCTCCCTGAGTGTCATCGACGTGTCGCACGTGCGGGTCATGACCACAGTGAGACTACTGTCTGCGGAGAGAAGCTCATGGACTCTCTTTGCAACGGAAAGAACAATATCTTTCTCCTTCGTGCCGCGCTGCCCCATTGCACCGTCCTCTTCGCCACCATGCCCGGCGTCGATTACGATTACGTCAACAGGATTCGGATGCTCGAGTGGCTGGCTTTCGAGGCTGTCGAGAAGCGATGGATCGAATGTCGGATCGACGATAGAGATCTGGATGCGCGATGGGTTAGTCGTGAAACTGTGATGGAACTTGGTGATTGTTCGGAAGAACTTCACAGCGATCTGCGCGGACTCGTCGAACTGAAACGCGCGAATTCTCTTGATCGCTCGCGGTCGCAGCAGCGTGCTGAAATGCCGCTCGTCGAGGTTCCCACCGAATATGTTGATGTTGATCCATTTCTGCTCGGTGACATAAGCCTCGTAAGGCAGCTTTTCCCTTACGATAACCTCGATCAGGTATCCATTCATCTTCGGTTTGAATTTCAGGTCGAGAATGTTGTATTGACTCTCCTCGGCCCAGATCGTCATCGTGGCCTCATCCCAGAAAAGCGAGATCGGCACAAGGTTGTCGAGGGCATTTATGAACGTGATCGCGGGCACATACAGATCACCATTCCTGTAAAGTACCGGATAAGTGATATTCAGAAGTTGATCGTCGAAAGTGACGAAGTTAGAGAACATAGAAATGACAAGGTCGCTTTCCCCGAAAATCAGCTGGGCCTGAAACGACAGCGGGTCCCAGTGAACCTGGCATCCTGTGGAACGCGCGAGGTCGACAATCGACAAGTATGTCAGGTCTCCCTCACGGACATACCGGATCGGTTCCTCGATGCTCCTGAATTTGTAGAGCGCATCGGCCTGAAGCGGTGAACTGAGCGCGGTTGTGACTATCAGTGCTACGATTATGCGAGACAACAATATCATGAACAGGCTGTTCCTCGCACCATTTTACACGGTGCTACCTCTCGTGTTTCCGAGAGATTTTCCTCATCCTGCGTTCCTCATCCCTCTTCTTGATCGATTCGCGCTTGTCGTAGAGCTTCTTGCCGCGGGCGACACCGAGTTCGAGCTTACAGACTTTCCCTTTGAAATAGATCTTGAGCGGAACGATTGTCAGCCCCTTCTCGTCAGTCTGCGATTTCAGCTTTCTGATCTCCCTCTTATGAAGCAGCAGTCGTCGCTCGCGCAGCGGATCCGGCTCAAAATGTGTGGCAAGAGGGTACGGGTTTATACGCATGCCTATTATCCACGCCTGGCCATCGCGAACCACGGCATGCGCTTCCTGAAGCGACACCTTGCCATCGCGTAACGACTTGACTTCTGCGCCAATAAGCTCTATACCGGCCTCGTATTTATCGAGAATATAATACTCGTGGAACGCTTTACGGTTCTTCGCAATGATCTTAATTCTCACTTCGCCTTCTGACATGTCGCTAATAAACTGTGAAAAACGTCTCTCGGCAAGTCAAAGTTGGTATCATGGGTAAATCCTATATCTGGAGGCCGTTCAGATGCTTATTGTACCATTCCATACGCAGCGTGTGTCCAGAGGCTGTCTCTAATAGTGAACGGCATCCTAACAAGTGCGTGCAGTGGCTCTGCCCGTCCTGAGGTACGAAGGGCCTTCCCTGAGCCCTCGAAGGGTGCCGCTGCTCTTGCATGTTGTGGATGTACTATTGGACATGACGAAGAATCGCAGGGGCACAGCCCCTGCGAGCACATGAATTGGTAGCTGAGGACCAATCCGGCAGCAGCGTGGTTTTTTGACTTGCAGACGAGGGCGGAAAGAACAATATTATCTAATTGAATCTGATTGCGTACAGGTCATCCTGCAGCGGTGGCCTTTGCAAGGAGCTTAGCTTTGGTCAAGGCATTAATCACGAAGATATTCGGCAGTAAGCACGAGAGAGACATAAAAAAAGCGCGGCCGATCGTCGGAGAGATAAATCGAATATGGGAGACTCTTGAGGATAAGCCGCAGGAATTCTTCTTCGATAAGACCTCTGAATTCCGGGAGATGGCGAACAAAGTGTTCGAGGAGGCTGACCGCTATGCTGATGAGCGGGATTTCGACAAGAAGGAGAGGCGGGAAGAGATCCGGAAAAGGATGGATGAGTATCTCGATGAGATCCTTCCCGAAGCGTTCGCCATGATTAAGGAGGCCTGCCGTCGTCTTGTAGGCACCAAGTGGGAAGTTGCCGGTATCGAGACCGAGTGGAACATGGTACCGTTTGATGTACAGCTCATTGGCGGTATCGTGCTGCATCAGGGCAAGATTGCCGAGATGGCGACCGGTGAAGGCAAGACTCTTGTCGCGACCTTGCCCCTGTTTCTCAACGGGCTCACCGGACGAGGAGCCCATCTTGTGACGGTCAATGACTATCTCGCGAAACGAGACCGGGAATGGATGGGTCCTGTCTTCGAATACTGCGGATTGACCGTCGGGTGCATTCAGGGAGGTATGAGTTTCGAGGACAGACGAGCGCAGTATGCCTGCGACATAACTTACGGCACGAATAATGAGTTTGGGTTCGACTATCTGCGCGACAACATGGTTGTGGCGAAAGAGCAGATGGTGCATCGCGGCTTCATATATGCAATCGTAGACGAGGTGGACAGCGTACTGATCGATGAAGCGAGAACGCCGCTTATTATATCCGGACCGGTCGAGTCGACTATCGGCGAAGCCTTCAGAGATATGCGCCCGCTGGTAGATCGGATGATCAAGAAGCAGACTATTCAGGTCAACCAGATGATCGCCAAAGGCGAGAAGGCAATGAAGGCGGAGCAATTCGATGAATTCGCCCTTGAACTTCTCACAGCGCGTCGCGGAGCACCCAAGAATAAGAAGTTGCTGAAGATGTTCAAGGAGCAGGGTGTTCAGAAGCTGGTACTGGATCTCGAATTGAATATTATGAGAGACAAGAAAAATCTCAATGAGGTCGATGAGAGATTGTTCTTTGCGATAGACGAGCGAGATCATTCGGTTCATCTCTCGGAGAAAGGATTGAACGAACTATCCCCGGGCGACAAAGAGCTTTTTGAGATACCCGATCTTACTGACGGTCTGCACGATATCAACGCGAACGAGTCACTGTCTCCGGAAGACCGTGTAAAGGAGACAGACAAGCTCTACAAGCAACATACCGAGCGAACACAGAAATACCATGCGATAACTCAGCTTCTCAAGGCTTACTCGTTGTTCGAGAAGGACGTCGATTATGTCCTGCAGGACGGTAAGGTGATGATCGTCGACCAATTCACCGGCAGGTTGATGCCCGGCAGGCGTTTCTCCGATGGGCTTCATCAGGCCATCGAGGCGAAGGAGCTTGTGAGGATCGAGGGAGAGACGCAGACGGTCGCAACGATCACGTTGCAGAACTATTTCAGGATGTACGAGAAGCTCGCCGGCATGACAGGCACCGCCGAGACCGAGGCGGGTGAATTCTGGAACATCTATAAGCTTGACGTAATCGTCATTCCGACAAACAAGCCGATCAGAAGGCTCGATTTCGAGGATGTCATCTTCCGCACAAAGCGTGAAAAGTACAGCTCGGTAATTGAAGAGATAATGCACGAGAATAAGCGCGGCAAACCGGTTTTGGTCGGGACAGTCTCGGTGGATGTTTCGGAGACACTGTCCCGCCTTCTCAAAGCAAAAGGAATCAAACACGAGGTACTGAACGCAAAGAATCATCAGAGGGAAGCCGAAATAATCCAGTTCGCAGGAAGATCGGGAGCAGTAACAATTGCCACAAACATGGCGGGCCGGGGCACCGATATCAAGCTCGGCCAGAATGTGGTGCGCCATTCCAATTGTGCCCTCATCGAGACTCCGGAATACGGGGATGTCTGCCCGTATAAGAAGGAACTGAACTGCAAAGAAAATATGCCGTGCGGCCTTCACATTATCGGCACAGAGCGGCATGAATCGAGACGTATCGATAGGCAATTGAGAGGAAGATCGGGCCGCCAGGGTGATCCCGGTTCGTCGAGGTTCTATCTCTGCCTCGAGGATACCTTGATGCGGCTGTTCGGTTCCGATAGAATCGCCTCAATCATGGATCGAATCGGAATCCAGGAAGGCGAGGTGATCACGCACAAGATGGTCACGAAGGCTATCGAGCGAGCGCAGAAACGGGTTGAGTCCGAGAACTTCAGCATTCGTAAGAGAACGCTCGACTACGATGATGTCATGAACAGCCAACGAGAGGTCATTTATGGCCGGCGCCTCGAGATCATAGAAAACGATGATATCCATGAGATGGTCGAGGAAAGGATACGTGACGTAGTCGAGGCCATTGTTGATCTGCATACGGATCGCAACGAGTATCCCGAGAACTGGGATCTGGTCGGTCTGCGCGGAGAGGCCGAGAAAGTATTCCTGATGCCGGTCAACATTGCACCTGAGTCATTCGAGCATCTGACACAGGACAAGCTGAAGGAGATATTGACTGATCTTGCACTCAAGTTGCACAGTCAGAAGGAAGAGCTTCTCACTCCGGAGAGAATGCGCGGACTCGAGCGATACGCATTCATGAAAGCCCTCGACGACCAGTGGCGGGATCATTTGTATGAGATGGATCAACTCCGCACAGGCATATCTCTTCGCGCCTATGGTCAGCGCGATCCACTTGTCGAGTACAAGAAAGAGGCATTTCGGATGTTCAAGGAGATGGTCGAGAGCATCGATAAAGAAGCGGTGCGGCTCTGCTTCTGGGCGCAGCCGGCGCAAGAGAGATCCACGCGTGAACAGCGCAGGCGTTCGTCGGAGAGTCATCGCGAAGTCCACCAGTCGATAACCGGCCTCGGCATGAAACCGACCGCCCAGCAGGAGGCGGCTGAGTCCGACAAGAGACAGCCGTTCAAGCGCAAAACGAAGAAGGTGGGTCGGAACGATCCCTGCCCATGTGGATCAGGTAAGAAATACAAGAAATGCTGTGGGTTGAAGGAGTAAGACGGCGCTTCTCTGATGCCGTCACGAAAACTCCGCAGGCGGGAAGAAATTTCGATTAACCGCGCAATAATTGATTTGAAACCTATCACCTATCTCTACGTCTCTGGAGTATCGACGACTCTAACGATTCCGCAGGAGGAATAGATGTCAAGATTGAAGCTGCTTTCGCTGGCATTAGTTGCTGCACTGATATATGCACTCAGTGCAGCCGCCGCAGAGGACATCAAGCTCGACGTGAAGAAGCACGTTCTTGATAATGGCTTCACGCTGCTGTTGGTCGAGCGGCATACCGCCCCGGTTTTTTACTCGTACATTTACTTCAAGGTCGGCTCCGCGAATGAGGTCGGTGGCATCATAGGAGCCGCTCATTTGCTGGAGCATATGATGTTCAAGGGGACTCGGGATATCGGGACGACCGACTGGAAGAAGGAATCCGAACTGATGGAGTTCGAGGACAGCCTTTATGCGCACTTGGCTCTCGCTGAAATGGAAGCTGAGAAACTTCGATTTCAGAGGGAGATGCTTGGTCTTAATGTTGCCGACAATGCTGAGTTGATAGCGAACATCAAGGAATCGATCTCCGAGACTCAGGCGGAGATGGCCGAACTTATCGTGCCGAACCAACTCGAGGAACTCTACTCGACGAACGGCGCATACGGATACAATGCGGGGACAGGCTATGACATGACAAGCTACCTTGTCGGACTTCCAAAGAACAGGCTCGAACTGTTCATGATGGTTGAATCGGAAAGGCTGAGGAACCCGGTGTTTCGCGAATTCTACACCGAACGCGATGTCGTCATAGAAGAGCGCAGGCTGAAAGTCGATTCGCAGGGACCCGCCAAACTCTTCGAGCAACTGATCGCAACCGCCTTCGTCGCCCATCCGTACCAGATATTCTGGGAATGGAAATCGGAGGTCGCGAATCTCACGCGCGGCGAGATTGCCGAGTTCTTCAGGACATACTATGCACCGAACAGCACCGTTCTCGCGATAGTCGGAGATATAGATGTCGATGAAACCATCGAAATGGCAGAGAAGTACTTCGGCGATATTCCTGCACAAGCTATTCCAAGACGGATCGAGACCGTAGAGCCTGAACAGATAGGCGAGAAGAGAGTAGTCGTCAAGTTCGACGCTGAGCCGGCATTGAACATCGCGTATCACAAGACCAGCTTCGTTGATCCCGATGATGTTGTCTTCCGCGTCATAGAGAGGCTGCTCTCGACCGGTAGAACCTCCCGGTTTTACAAGAACCTCGTGGAGGGGAAACGGCTGGCTCTGTATGCTGACGCCTGGCAGTTTCCCGGAAGCGATGCCGGTTCATTCGACCCCAACGCGCTCATCATCGATGCCGCTCCCAAGGCCCCTGCCACAAGCGAAGAGTTGGAGTTGGCAATCTATGAGGAGATCGAGAAGCTAAAGAAAACTCCGGTTGACTCTCTGGAACTCGAGAAGATCAAGAACAACCT
>DAOVLC010000308.1 GCA_030631455.1 Candidatus Zixiibacteriota bacterium | reverse complement strand
CTCATTGCTCCCGATTCCGGCAAACAGGTCTGTTAGGACAACACCCTGCTCTGCCAGCTTCGGATCGAGGGTGATAGATGATGTGAGATCCGACCGGTTGTATGCGTACCCCGATGAGTCTGATTTCAGTTGAGTTGCATCATCCTGAGTTCCACCGGCTTGCGGTGGGCGGGTAGCTATAAGCTCACGAGGCTCTGCGATCCTGAATTCTCTCGGATCGGTGTATCTCCACAAATGAACGACCCGATCAGGCAGCGACCGGCTATCGTAAAACGACCAGCCGTTCTTTCGAGTGTTATACAACCATTCCGGTTCTCTCTTGTTTATTGTTCTGAAATCTGTCTGGTTATCTGCAATCCTGGTTGTTTCCATATCAGTGCTCCGATTTCCGTAATGGTCGGCATTAGCCTACCGAACCCTCCATTTCCAGTTCAATGAGTCTGTTTAACTCGACGGCATACTCCATCGGCAGCTCTTTGGTGAACGGCTCGATGAACCCGTTGACGATCAACAGCCTCGCTTCATCTTCGCTAAGTCCCCGACTCGTGAGGTAGAATATCTGTTCATCTGCGACTTTGCTGATTCGGGCTTCGTGTTCGATGCTGACATCCTTTGCATCTATCTCCATTGTCGGATACGTGTCTGATCGGGAGGCCCTGTCAATCAGCAGCGCATCACATTCAACCGAGACCTTGCTATTCACAGCCTTGGGGTAGACCTTGACCAAGCCTCGATATGAAGCGCATCCGCCTGCCTTCGATATAGATTTTGACGTTATCCTCGAACTGGTATTCGGAGCCGCGTGAATCACTTTCGCGCCTGCATGCTGGTGCTGGCCATCTCCCGCAAAGGCGACCGAGAGAATCTCGCCTTTGGCATGCTCACCCGCAAGGATCACACAGGGATACTTCATCGTAAGTCTTGAACCTAAGTTGCCATCCACCCATTCCACGGTCGCATTCTTATGCGCGACAGCCCGCTTTGTGACCAGATTAAGAACGTTGCGTGACCAGTTCTGTATCGTGGTGTACCGGATGTATGCGCCTTCGAGCGCGATAACTTCGACTACCGCCGAATGAAGTGAGTCAGTCGAATATACCGGGGCAGTGCATCCCTCGATGTAGTGCACTCGCGAGCCTTTATCCGCGATGATCAACGTTCGCTCAAACTGTCCCATCCTTTCGGCATTGATTCGGAAATACGCTTGGAGCGGCATCTTAACCTCAATGCCCGGCGGTACGTATATGAACGACCCTCCTGACCAAACGGACGAATTCAAAGCGGCAAACTTGTTGTCCATCATTGGAATAACAGTCGCGAAGTACTTCCTGACAATTTCAGGGTGCTCACGCAAACCGCTATCCATGTCAAGGAAGATGACGCCCTGTTTTTCGAGGTCTTTCTGGACTGAGTGGTATACGACTTCCGATTCATACTGCGCCGATATTCCAGCCAAAAACTTCTTCTCCGCTTCAGGAACGCCCAGTCTGTCAAAGGTCTTTTTTATGTACTCAGGAACATCATCCCAGTTCGTGCTCAGGTCCTCTGTCGGCTTTACGTAATAATAGATACTATCGAAATCGATCGAGTTCAGAACCTTGGTGTCTCCCCACTTCGGCATCGGCTTTGAGAGGAACACATCAAACGCCTTGTGACGAAACTCTCTCATCCAGTCCGGTTCCGCTTTCATGCGAGATATCATCTCGACTACTTCGTGACTGACCCCGCGGGCACCCTTGAGGAAATACTCCTCCGGATCGTGAAAACCATACTTCTCAGCATAGTCTTCACCAATGCCGCTAACTGCCCTGTTCTCTATTGCTGTATCTTTCATAACTATGCTCCGGTTCTCTGAACGGCTTCTGATCCGACCCAGTCATAGCCCCTTTCCTCTAACTGATGTGCAAGCTCTGGACCGCCCGAGGTGACAATCCTGCCGTTCATCATTACATGCACTTTGTCCGGTTTGATGTAATCCAATAGTCTCTGATAGTGGGTGACCAGCACAACAGCGCCGTCTTCGGGGATAGAGTGAATAATGCCATTGGCTACGATCTTCAGAGCATCGATGTCCAGACCGGAGTCGGTCTCGTCCAGGATCGCAACTTTCGGCCTCAGCATAGCCATTTGCAGGATTTCGAGTCGCTTTTTCTCCCCACCGGAAAAACCGTCGTTGACGTAACGGGTGGCGAACGATCTGTCGATCTCAAGAAGCTTCAGTTTCTCTGTGAGGTCTCTCCTGAAGTGCTTCATTCTCCCATCATCACTGCCATTACGCGCTTTGATTGCTGTGCGCAGGAAATTGACGACCGTCACACCCGGAACCGCCAACGGATGCTGGAATCCCAGGAACAGTCCCGCAAGTGATCTATCGGTGGCATTCATCCCAAGGAGTGCGTGACCGTCGATTTCGGCCTTTCCTGACGTGATTCTGTATTCAGGATGACCGGCAAGAGCATTCGCAAGACTCGATTTTCCAGATCCGTTCGGTCCCATTATCGCATGCTTCTCGCCGGGACGTACCTTTAGTGAAACTCCCTTGACTACTTCCTTACCCCCAACTTCAACATAGATGTCAGAGATCGCAAATATCCACTTTGAGCTTGTCATCGGTTCCTCTTATGATTAAGTCTAATGTTTTTCATGGAATGATCTTTCTACTGCTTAGCTTCAACAGCTCCGAGCAGGTCGCATTTCCCTGAGGCTAAGTCTGCAAGAGTGACTTTCTGAAGCACCTGGTCAATGAATCGATCGAATGCTATCCAGACACTTCCAACGGTGCAGTCACCTTCGTGGACACATTTCTCTTTTCGGGTGTAGCGCTCGCAATGATGCTGACCGTAGAAGGATTCACCTAAAGCGTTGAGTATTTCCTTCAAGGCGATTTCCTCTGCAGGTTTGGCAATTACATACCCACCGCTCCGGCCGCGAACCGCTTTCACAAGCCCTGCCTGCTTCAGCAACGCCATCAGCTTGCCGGCATAAGGTATTGACAGTCCTTCCTTGGAACTAACCTCAGGCAGTGTTAGAGGCAAGCCGGAGTCGCTAGCCGCAAAAAGCAGCATGCAACGGAGACCGTATTCTTCTGTCGCCGTAACTTTCAATTCGTTGTCCTCTCATTACAATTTCGCACGCTACAAATACTATACATAAAAGTATAGTATTTGTTCCTGTGTAGTCGGGAAATACCGAGTATTCATGAGAATGGCTAAGTAGTAGAGTTGTGTCGGCAAGTTAACCGGCTTTGTCGCAATGTATTATGGTCGTCAGCAAGCAATAATCGACTTTATTTGACGATTCTTGTGCTCCTGTCGGAACAAAACTTAGCGGCGGCAGTTTAACAGTAATGATAGTTGTTAGCGACAAGTGAGAGGACAATGACAACAGCCAAGTTCCAAAGAAAT
>DAOVLC010000193.1 GCA_030631455.1 Candidatus Zixiibacteriota bacterium | reverse complement strand
GGTCTGCCACGAAAAATAGTCATCTGTGGTTGGAGGAATATCCCACGGCTCAGGCGGGTCGATGTTTGAGATGTAGGCGAATTCAACCTGCGGAAGCTGTTGGAGAGCCAATGCCGCTGCGAGCAACTCGTCAGTGTTCGCATTTTCAAGGCTGACCTTCATCATGCCGCGCAAATCAGGCTGAGCGGTCGCGGATCGTTCCAGAGCGCGTCTTTCGAGCTCCTCTATCTTCGGATCAGGCAACGAGATAAGCTGCGAGAAGTGCATTCCGAAATCCGCAGCTATCTGTCTGACCTGGTCAATGTCAGCCTTCTCAAGAGATACCAGACTTCCGTTTCGATCCGCGCGCATCTTCAGATTGTCGACGAATTTGACAACAAGTCGATGTTCATGGTCCGGTGCTGCGAAAAGTGGGATGTTAGTCAATGGCTGCCGAGGAATGGGTGCATAATCTTCGGCGAGCAGCGACCCAGCCAAGCCTGGTAAAACAAGAAACAGAATCAGTAGAGCAAATTTCGGTACCGATATGGCCTCACCGCGTGCGAGTTTCTTCT
The DNA here is from genome assembly GCA_030631455.1 of Candidatus Zixiibacteriota bacterium. GTDB lineage: Bacteria > Zixibacteria > MSB-5A5 > JAABVY01 > JAHJOQ01 > DAOVLC01. The sequence goes on along the minus strand of DAOVLC010000193.1, from coordinate 4,069 downwards.
TTATCTGTATCATGCTGCGTTTCCTTTACGTCCTTTATCGGCTTGTACCTCAGCAATTCCAATATAACACGTAATGGTATATCGTCAACCCGTATTCCGACCCAGGTTGCCCAGATAGTGTTGCGGATCCAGTTACGGAACTTGACATTAAGCAAACTCGTAGTATATTCCGATGAGGTATGTGGCGGCTTTTGCGACAGCCACAGGTTCGAAAGTAACCCACCCCCACAGCGGCGGGGTCGTGGGGTTTTTGCGTTTGTTTTGAGATGACATCGAAAGAAACCATACTTAATCTCTTCAGGGACTCGAAACCGTACAAAGACGTTGTCGAGAAATGGCATGTGGGGGAAGAATCAGTATCTGTCTCGCAACTTTCAGGTTCGGCACGGTCATTCCTGCTTGCAGGCAGGTTCGAGGATCAGCCCGGTCGGTATCTTGTCGTCACTCGCACCGAGCAGGAGGCGGAGAGGATCACCAACGACATCAATGAGCTTCTCGACAAACGTATCGCGTATCATTTCCCCGACTGGGGAGTAAACCCGTACCAGTGGAAATCGCCCCTGCCGGAGACAACAGGTTCGCGTCTCGAAACGTTGGCACAAATCCAAAAGTCAGACAGGATGATCATCACCGCAGGGATACGCGCCTTAATGGAACCAACTATCTCCCCTGAGGACCTCCGGGAATCGTCGCTTTTGATCGAAGTCAATCAGGAGATATCGCTCGATGAGATTGTTGCACAGTTGATCAAGCTTGGCTATGATAGGTTCCCGTTGGTTGAGGAGGTGGGCAATTTCGCCGTCCGAGGTGGCATTGTTGACATCTTTCCTCACACCACCGAATATCCCGTCAGGATCGAACTCTTCGGCGATTTCATCGAGTCAATACGGTATTTCACGGTGTCGACACAGAGATCGATCTCAACGACAGACTCCGTGAAGCTCCTTCCTCAGCGAGAGATTCTTCTCGCAGGCAGCAAGCTCGAAGAACTTCTATCATCCATCAAGAATGAAGACGCAGCAGAGCATATACGGGAGAAGTTCCGGTTCGGGATAGATTACCCCGGTCTGGAGTGGGCAAGCAGTCTGTTCACCTTTAAGCGAAACTACCTGATGGATTTCCTGCCGGAAGACACAACACTCTATCTGGTCGAGCCGGAATTGATCGAGAGCGAAGCCGAGAAGCTGTTCGAAGAGTTCGAAACCAGATACGAGGAGACGAATTTCGAACGCGATTTCTACCCCTCACCGGACATGATTTATCACAATCCGCATGAGACCTGGAAGCGTTTCTCCGAGAACAGAGCGTACCGCGAGATTTCGTTCGCGGGACGAGACGACCGGCCGGTAGCATTCGATACGGGTGATCATCCTGTCGTCAACGCTCAGATGAAGATGCTTAAGCAGAAACTTGACGAGTACACCCTTCAAGGAAGACGGGTGTATATTGCGTGTGACAACAAGGTGCAGCGCGAGAGGATGGAAGACATACTCGGTGAGCAGGCCGAGCGGGTGATTCTGATGGTTGCCGATATAAGTGAGGGTTTTACGTTTCTCAAGGAGAATTTCGTCCTTCTCTGCGACCATCAGATATTCGCAAGGAAATATCATCGATACAGGGCGCGGCGCAGCAAAGAAGGTGTGGCGCTAACGTCATACACGAATCTCAACGTCGGTGACTATGTGGTGCATGTCGACTATGGCATCGGCAGGTACAAGGGGCTTAAGGAGATCACGGTCGACAAGCGACGTAGAGACTGCCTTCTGATCCACTACGGCGATGGCGACCGACTCTACGTCCCCATCGAGGAGTTTAATCGAGTTCAGAAGTACATTGGCAAGGAGGGAAAGCCGCAGATCACGAAACTGGGCGGCCCTGCATGGGAGAAGGTCAAGGCCCGGACTAAGAAAGCAATCGCCGATCTGGCTGAGGAGCTGATCAAGCTGTATGCCGAGAGAAAATCTAAGCCCGGCTTTGCGTTCTCGCAGGATGACTCCTGGATGACACAACTCGAAGCGTCGTTCCCTTACGATGAGACCCCGGATCAACTCCGGGCAATCGAGCAGATCAAGAAAGACATGGAAACGCCACATCCGGCAGACCGGCTGATATGCGGCGACGTCGGATTCGGCAAGACGGAAGTAGCTATACGTGCCGCATTCAAGTGTGTCAATGACAGCAAACAGGTCGCGGTCCTGGTACCGACCACGATTCTTGCTCAACAGCATCTCAATACGTTCTCAGAGCGTTTGAAGGAATTCCCAATTCGCGTGGAAATGCTCTCCCGCTTCAGAACTCGCAAGGAGCAAAAAGTTATTGTCGAGGAATTGGCAGAGGGCAAAGTCGACATAATAATCGGCACTCACAGGCTGCTTTCAAAGGATATCAAGTTCAGAGATCTCGGCCTCCTGGTGGTCGACGAGGAACAGCGCTTCGGCGTGGCACACAAGGAAAAGATCAAGAAGATAAGGCGTCTCGTCGACGTGATCGCCATGTCTGCCACACCGATTCCGCGCACCATGCAGATGTCGCTTCTTGGCGCCCGCGACATGTCGATCATAAATACATCGCCAAAGGACCGGCTCCCGATTCGGACGGAAATTGTCGAGTTTCATCCGGGCACAATCACCGAAGCTATTCTCGCTGAAATCGAACGTGGAGGACAGGTCTATTTCGTACACAACCGAGTTCAGACCATAATGTCAATCTACAGATACCTTTCCAAGTTGCTGCCGACAATCAGAATCTGTGTAGGTCACGGCCAAATGCCGGAAAGGGAACTCGAGGAGGTGATGAACAGGTTTCTGCAAAAGCAGTATGATGTCCTCCTTTCGACATCGATCATCGAATCCGGCCTGGACATACCATCGGTGAACACGATAGTCATCAACCGCGCCGACAGATTCGGACTGGCGCAGATATATCAGCTTCGAGGGAGAGTAGGTAGATCATCTTTGAAAGCTGTCGCATATCTCGTCATCCCACCTGTTCGCGTTCTTAGTGCCACTGCACGGAAACGCCTGAAAGCGATCGAACAGCATACGGAACTCGGATCGGGTTTCCATCTTGCCATGCGCGATCTTGAGATTCGCGGCGCCGGAAACATGCTTGGCCCTCAGCAGCATGGATTCATCGAAGAGGTCGGTTTTGACCTTTACCTAAAGCTGCTCGGGGAAGCGGTTAGCGAGCTGAGGGGTGAGGAGCCGAAACCATCTCTCGATATCAAGATAGAGACAGACATCGACCTGTTTCTGCCCAACGACTATATCCACGAGAGTCAGCAGAAAGTCGATATCTACCAGCGTCTTGCGCAGGCGGATAAATATGAGACGGTGCACGATCTCGAACTTGAGTTGATAGATCGGTACGGCCCGTTACCGACGTCCGCAGAGAACCTGATCAGGATGACTGAGACGAAGATCCTCGCGGCTCGGGCCGGAGTCGAGAAAGTTGTGCTTAAGAAAGGGAAACTCCACTTGAGCTACGCCGCCGAGGTGCTGCCCGGAAAACAGAAAGTGGCTGTCCTCGCATCCCAGGTTCCCGACCCGCTCGAATTCTCCTCCGGGGGCAGATTCGAGATCACGGTTGATTTCTCAGGAAGGGATCACTATATCTGGCACGAACAAGTGAAAAACATCTTGCAAAATCTCGCCATATAGCTATTTTTCGACCCTTATCGGTTCCGATTATGTGGAAACTTAGGGAACCGCAATTGTATTAATCGAGGGAGTAACATGAATAAACTCGCAGCTGCAATCGTAATTTCCATTTTGATCTTCCTGGCCGGGTGCGACTCCGACCCAAACTTAGTAGTCGCAAAAGTCGGCGGTAAAACAATCGAACTCGGTCATGTGAAAGACTTCGACTTACTGTTTCCGATGATATTCACTTCTGCGGACGAGGAATACGAGGCGAAAAAGCGCTTTGTGGACTCGCTCATCGAAGTCAAGCTTCTGATAATTGGAGGATATCAGGCCGACCTCGATATCGACTCGGAAGTCATGCAGATCATTGACATCGAAAAGCCGAAGTTCCTTCTCGATGAGCTTTTTAAGACGAATGTCTTATC
>DAOVLC010000268.1 GCA_030631455.1 Candidatus Zixiibacteriota bacterium | reverse complement strand
GGTTCCGAACTGCTTACAATCTTGATTTCGAGCGGATCGGTTCCCGTATTCGTAAGTTTTACTTTGTAAGCGCTTGCACTTTTCCGTTCAGTCTCGATAACATTCGGCTTGGCCGTGATGAACGGGTGCACTCTGTCGACTTGCGCCGTGAATGAGATGTCGGTGTATGGGTCCTTCGGGTCATTTGACAGGATAGATATTTTCTTCGTCACCTTTCCGGAGAACTTCTTTGAATCAAAAAACATGTCGAGATTCGTGGAATCTCCCGGACCAATATCAGACTTACCTAAAGGAGCGCTGGTACAGCCGCATGTAGGCGATACTTTGATTATCCTGAGAGTGTCGGTACCTTTGTTTTCGATTATGTAAGTGTGCAAGGCATGTACGCCCTTCGGTAAGAATCCGAAGTTGAAACTTCGCTCACTGAAGTCTATTGTGGCATCGAGAGGTTTTTCGAGTTCCTGTGCGGATGCAGTTATGAACAGGCAAGTTGTCACAGTTGCAATCGCAAGCACTGATATTATTCGAGTGATCCCAATCATCGTTGACCTCCTGCTGTAAACAAAGCTACAGTGATTTTTCCTTTTCGCCGGTGACATCCTGTGCGGACATCAGTCCGTTCTCTTCCATCCATTCGTCGTTATATATTTTTGAGAGATAGCGTATACCACCGTCCGCGAATATCGTGACCACGACATCTTCTTCGTTCAGATCTTTGAGATACTCCCGAATCGCCCAAAGGCATGCTCCTGATGAGCCGCCGGTGGAAACACCTTCTCGGCGGCATAGTTCCCGTGACATTAGAAAGGCATCCCTGTCGGTTACCTGAACTACCTCGTCAACATACTCTTTGATGAACGCTCTTGTGATGACATCGGTTCCGATACCCTCAATCTTGTAGGGCTGGGGCTCCGGAAGGGGAGAGTCTTTCATGTATGCGGCGAAGAGGGACCCGACCGGGTCGACACCAATCGTTTTGATCTTCGGGTTCTTTTCTTTAAGGTACTTGGATGTTCCGGAAATTGTGCCACCGGTTCCCACGCCGCAGACGAAGTGAGTGATCTTGCCTTCGGTATCCTCCCAGATTTCCGGTCCGGTAGTCTTATAGTGAGCTTCAACGTTGACGCTGCTGTGGTATTGATCCATCCAGAAGTGCCCCGGTTTCTCACCAATACGCTTTGCCCGCATGTAGCAACTCGACGCGTCGTCCCATGGAACATCAGATGGCGTGATTATGACCTCAGCCCCGAATGATTTGATCAGATCCACCTTCTCTTTGCTCGTCTTTTCCGAAGTGGTAAAGAGACATGAGAGTCCTTTCGCAGCGCAAATCATGGCGGCGCCTGAACCTGTATTCCCGGACGTGTTGTCGACCACTGTGTCTCCCGGTTTAAGCAGTCCGTTCTTTTCACCGTGAGTGATAATGTAATGAGACATCCGGTCCTTGATCGAACCGCATGGGTTCAGAAATTCCAGCTTGGCAAGCACTAACGGAGGCAGGTCGGCGACAGTGTCGTTTAGTTTCACCATCGGTGTTCTGCCGATCAGTTCGCAGATGTCTCGGGCGTAATTCACTGTTCTTCCTTTCTTCGAGCCTGCTCACTGGGCTCGACATGTATGACTGCATCCTGCATATTATTCACACCTGCAAGCAAATCCTCTCTTATGTGGGTCGCGATTTCGTGACCTTCTGTCACCGACAGATCTCCATCGACCATAATCTTCAGATCAGCGACGTATTTCGTGCCGACCGACCGAACCCGGACATCCCACACATGTTGTACTCCCTCATTACGTCGCGTGGTTTCAAGAATTTGCTTCAAAGTCTCGTCATCCGGAGCGCCACCCATCAGGAAGTAAAGATTGTCCCGCATCAGGCTGACTGCATTCTTGAGAATCACTAGCCCAATGAAGAGCCCTGCGATCGGGTCGAGAATCGGATAGCCCGACTGAGCCACTACAATACCGATCAGAGCTCCAGCCGAAGCGTATACATCTGCGCGATGATCATAGGCATTGGCGATCACAGCCGGAGAGTTTGCTTTCAGTCCGGCGCGAAGAGTGACGCGATAAAGGATTTCTTTCACGACGATCGTGAACGCAGCCACCACCGTCGCAAGTGCTCCGGGACTGGAATAGTTCTGGTCTATGATGACATGTATAGCGCTGACACCGATGAAGATGCCTGTTACGACCAGGAGTGTGGCAACGAACAGCGCCGCGAGAGTATTGGCATGCCCATGCCCGTAATGATGATTCTTGTCCGGGGGGCGCTTCGCCACCCGTATTCCGATCCAGACTACAGTGTTGGCTACGATGTCGAGCAGCGAGTTGAGTGAATCCGCGAGGAGCGCTTTGCTGCCGCCGACAAATCCTCCGAAGAGCTTCAAAACGAACAGAAGAATGTTTACGGTAAGTGACAGCCGAGTAGTGCCTCCTTCTGTCATTGAGAATATACTCATAATTGATCTCAAATCATCCTCAGTTCGTAGCTGCCAGCCATTCAGCTGAAAGAGCTAATAGGCCCCTCGATCGTCGCTGATAGTTACTCAATTGATTGATTCTACGCAACCAGAATAACCGGAGAATCGCTTAGCCGATACGCTGAAAAGGAGAAATGCTCAACCGCCCGGAAATCCGGTGCGAAGACTAAAGGCAGCCGCCTGCATGTCAACGCAGAGATTCACTGACTATACCGAAATCAGACAAGCGAATATTGTCGCCGGTACTACTCCTCGTAATCCAATCCTTCTTCCTCGAAGTAGTTCTTGAGTTGAGTTGCTATCTGATTAGCCTGTGTTCTCATCTTACTGACCTGCTTGCTCTTCATACCGGCCGTCAGCTTGATGAATGTGCTGTAAGCATGATATGCTTCGATATAGTCTTCCTGCGTTTCGAGCGCCTGTCTTGCTATGCCGAGGTTGTAGAATGACTTCCAGTGCTTCTTGTTCAGAGTCGATGATTGTTCGAATGCCTTCGCTGCCTTCTCATATTCTTTCTCCGCGAGATACAGCGATCCGAGCTGGAAATGTGCCATCCAGTAATTCGGGTCTATCTTCAGAGCCTTCTGGTAGGTCGAAACCGCCTCTGTCTTTCTTCCGGCCTCCTGGTATGCCTTGGCCAGGTCATTGAATACCTTCTTGTCGGTCGGGTTAGCCTGTAGGCACGCATTGAATCTCTCTATCGACTTAGCCCAATTACCCGCTTTGAAGTAGAGAGCTGCGTAGCCCTTCAACAGATCCACATCCTTCGGCTTCAGCTTCAGACCTGCTTCGAAGGCGGCGCTGCCGGTCTCAATGTCCTTGGCCTCGATGCAGGCATATCCGAGGCTCCTGAAACCGTCGTAGCTCTGAGCGTTAAGCTTGGTGTATTTCTTGAATGTCGCAACGGCATTGGTGTAGTCCTTCTTATCGAAGTAAATGACACCGAGGTTAAGATACGGATCGGCGAAAGTCGGATCTGTCTCTATCGCAACTTGGTAAGCCTTTATAGCCGCCTCAGTATTCCCATTTTTCGCCGCCGCTATGCCTTCATTGAATTTTTCCTTTGCAGTGTTATCTTCCTGAGCAAGGGCAGTGAGAACGGGGACAGCAGATAAGCAGATTACGATGATTAGTGTCAGGGCCGACTTGGCAATATTCTTTCTTAAACAGTACATCATTCTTTCCTCTATTGTCATTTGAGAGTTTCTCTGTATTTATTCAAATTGTTCCTGATCTCTTGGTCGTTTAACGCCAGAATTCTTGCGGCAAAAATCGCAGCGTTGGCCGCTCCCGCTTTCCCGATCGCGACAGTCGCCACCGGGATTCCTGGCGGCATCTGTACTACAGACAGAAGAGCATCCAT
>DAOVLC010000099.1 GCA_030631455.1 Candidatus Zixiibacteriota bacterium | reverse complement strand
ATATGATGTTCTTCAGGCGTTCGAGCGACTTGCCGCGTATGCCGATCTCATCGATCTGGCGCACTGCCGCATTCTTATTAAGCAACCTGCATACGATCTTCTCACCGTTGATCGTTGGCATCGACGAAACACGTATGTCGACCAATTTCGGCCCCGCTTTGACCGTGATACGTCCATCCTGTGGAACACGACGCTCAGATATATCCATCTTTGCCAGAATCTTAAGGCGTGAAATTGTGGTCAGATGTAGGTTTCCCGGAATCTTTGTCCTGTCCTGAAGAAGACCATTTATTCGATACCTGACAAGTGTGTGTCTCGTCTTGGGTTCGATGTGAATATCGCTCGCTTCCGCTCTAATAGCCTCCGAGATTATCGCATTGACGATCAGAACCGCAGGTGGAGACCCGGATGTAGACATCACCTGTTCAAGTGTATGCAGTTCCTCTTCGTCGAGGAGAACATCAATATCGTCTATGGACTCAACGAAATCGATTGCATTCGACGTGCCGTCGATGCCCAAGCCGGGATCGCCATACATGTATCGAATCGCTGCTTCGATCTGGCTGACGGCCGCAAGGAGCGGTGTCACATTCTTGCGAGTCGCAAAGCAAATATACTCGATTCGTGAGAGATCAAGAGGATCGGCCATTGCAATCTGAAGGTTGTTATCTTCGAGGCGCACCGGGACTATGCAACCAACCTCACAGGTTTCGCGTGGAAGAAGTGTCGATAGTTCGGTATCAATGACATCCTCATCGAGTATGGCAAGGTCGGCCTTGCTCTCATCTTGAATGATCCTGATGAGCGCCTGTTCCCCAATCATACCCAAATCGACCAGAGCTTTCGCCAGGATCGTGTCTCTTTGCTGGCGGAATTTCTCAACCATGTCGAGCTGGGCAGGGAGAAGCAGTCCTTTCCCGACCAGTATGCCCCCAAGTGTAGTTGTGTCTATATCGGATGAGCGTTTCGAATCACTCGGCTTGCTGCCCTTTCGCCCAGCGATTCTTCTCAGCTCTTTGTTCTCCGCCAACAGGTCATGCTGCCTAAGTGCCAGTTTGACAGATATCCTCAAGTCATCATCATTCCATGGTTTGGCGACGAATTTGTACAGCACTCCTTGCTCAATTGCACTCACCATCTCTTTGGTCTCAGCGTAACTGGTGAGCATCATTCGTATGGTGTCGGGATAATCATCCATAATGGTTCTAAGGAACTCGATGCCTGTCAGACCGGGCATGCGATAGTCACTGATGACAAGTGTCACATCAGTTTCGGCCATGACCTCGAGAGCTTCGGCTGCATGCTCAGTTGTGAGAACTTCGAAATCTTCTGAGGCAAATGCCCGCCTAAGCGCCATCAGAACAGGCATTTCATCATCCACGATGAGCACCGTGTGCTTCTGCTTGGCACTGACTGCTTCTCCGTCTTCGATTATCGTTCGGGTAAAGCCGGAAGTCGGTTGTTTCTCATCGGTGCCGGGATGGCTCTCATCCTGGACTGCGGATGTCACGTAATGGATACCTGAGTCTTCCATAGCGTTCGATTCTCCACACTAATCACACGAATGCGGCCGGAGGCGGCAGGGTCATCTCAGTTGAGCAACGACTTTCTCGGACTCATCAATCTCATCGAGCGCTTTCTTCAGGATCCCTTCAAGATCTTCTGGTATTAGGCCGATCCTTTTCCATGCCCCAAGGTTAAACTCGGATACGTAGTAGTTTCCGCTATCGCCAATCTGCAGCGCATGGCAGAGTATGTCCGCGATGTTGACTGCCGACACCAAGAGGCCATGATTCTCAACCGCATCCGGATTGTGATGATTGGCGATGACCGTCGTCACACTTTCCGGGAAGTTCCACTTTTGCGCTAATGCTCTGCCGGTTTCCTGGTGGTCGATGCCAAAGAACTTGACCTCCGCCTCAAGGTCGGTCACCATTGACAGCTCAGTGTAAAAGGTTACGAAGGTGTCAGGCATGATCTTCATATAGACTAGCCTTCCGATATCGTGCAGAACCCCCGACACAAAAGCTGCCTGCTTTGTGTCCCTATCGACAGTATTGAGGATGCGCCTCGCGATCACGCCAACTCCAAAAGAGTGTCGCCAAAAATCATCAATATTAATAGCCGAATTCTTCGTCCTAAACTCAGAGAGAAGCGATGTTGCGAGAAGAAGCTGGTGGACTGCGTGGAATCCTATCATTGTTACAGCTTCCTGCACGGATGCTATATCTCGCGTAAAACCATAGAACGGCGAATTCACCAGCTTCAGTATTCTGGCTGTGAATGCCTGATCGGTTTCGATCACTCGCGCAAGCTCATTACTACTGACTTCCTCCTCGGCCATGCAGCTATGCAGTTTCTGTATTATTCCGGGTGGCGACGGCAAATCCACCAGCTGCGCCTCAGATAGTTTATTGGGAAGCATAGATTCAACCATCTGTTATCCGCCCTCCTGAACCATTCTCTCACTCTTCACCCGTTTGATGACGTCAGCTATCTGCCGCACCTCGTCATGATGCATAATCATCGACAGACACCTCTCGAGGTGCCGATCGAAGGCTGTCATGGTTCCGCTTTCTTTGCGTGCAACTTCGTCTTTGACTTCTTCTGCCATATTGAGCTACCCTTTCGTTCCGGGTTTTCTCGCATCATATACCAGTCGACCTGCAGGGATCATCTCCCGCCTGAACCCCGGCATCCACCCTGACTGGCCTTCTCAGATCTCCTCATCCAGGACAATCGCACCGTCCTCTGTCCTCTGCAGCTCGGTAATCCCAGGGTGATCTTTTTCCAGCCTCGATAAAACGTCACCTTGCTGTTGGACACACTCTTTCAGATGCCGGTTCTCTAACTCCATCTCTTTCTGCTGCAGGGCATGCCTTACGGAGACAAGCAATTCGAAATCATTCCATGGCTTGTTGAAGAACCTATATACTTCCCCCTTGTTGATTGCCTCCTTGGCAACCTCTATGTCGGTCATGGCGGTGAGCATCATTCGTAACACATCAGGATACAGATTCTTAACCTTTGCAAAGAATTCCGTACCCGATGTTCCCGGCATATTCTCATCCGAGATTATGACATCGATATTCTCATGATCAAGTATGGACAGCGCTTCGTCCGCCGAACCGGCGGAAAATATCTGGTAGCCTTCCTCCTTGAAAGTCCTCTTCAGTGCTTTGAGAATTGAAGGCGTATCATCCACTAACAGTATTTTATGTTCGCGCATTGGCAACCTTCTGTTTTTGTATAGTTCTATGGATCTCTATTCCGTTCGGTATGGAATCGAAAGCGTTTATCTTTATTATTCTATTTATCATGCCCTGTGAGAGCTTTGCTCCTCTGGGCAAAACAAACATGCCGCTCCTGGTATCGATATCCGCGGCCACCACCATTCCCTCCTTGAGATGGATCGGGCTTACCAGAAAGGTCTCGGATTCTTCTTTGTAGAGGAACTGTTTGGCGATGTCCAATTCTATGAATTTCTTGACCAGGTCAGGGTCAAACAGCGTACCTGAGTGTAGCACAAGATTCGCCGTTGCCTTACTCAGAGCCTTCATTGTGGGGTAGCCCTTGGCAAAGGACTGCTTGTCAAATTCGTCGGCTATACGAACCACTCTTGCTCCGAGCGGGATACCCGTATCCCGAAGACCGTCCGGGTAACCCGTCCCGTCGAAGTTTTCGTGATGGTGTCTGATAATCAAGCCAACATCCTCGAAATCAGATATGCCTGAGACGCAACTCTGCCCGAGGATCGTATGCTTGCGTACTACGTCGAGGTCAGACGACGTGTAGGTATTCTCCACCTTGTCCATGATCTTGTCCGGAATACCTATCTTTCCGATATCATGGAGAAAAGCTGCCACGACAACATCCTGATACTCCTTCTCTCCAAGATCAAGGAATTTGATCATCCTTGCTGCCGTCGAAGCCACCCTATGGGAGTGACTCCCGACATCCTTCGAGCGCAGCTCGACAATGGCGGAGAAGGCTTTGATCGTCTCCATAAAGCTTTTTACCAATTGCTGGTGCTGATTTCTGATAACATTGGTCTGCTTCTCGACACGTTGCTCGAGTGTCTTGTTCATATCCTTCAGCTTCTCGTTCTGCCGACTGATGAGCATGTTGAGCCTCTTGTTTTCTGCCATTACGTTGTAGAGGTCAAGTGACTCCCTGATTCGGCTGAGCAAGATATCATCGTCCCACGGCTTGTTGAAGTAGTACTTAATGGCACCACTGTTTATTGCATCGACTGTCGCATTGATATCGGCGTATCCGGTAAGCAGTATTCTTATGGTTTCCGGTGATACCTCGCGTGAGCGTTGCAGAAATTCTACTCCTGTCATTTCCGGCATACGCTGGTCGGAGATGATCAGCGAGATGTCTCTACTCTTCAGCATATCGAGCGCTTTCTTTCCGCTTGTGGCAGTTAGGACTTCAGCGTCGAGATCGGCAAGAAGCCTGCGGAGAGATTTCAGAATGCCTTCTTCATCGTCTACTGCGAGAATCGTGTGTCTACGTTTGTCCGGCATTTGCCCCCTCAGATTCTTCGATTCGAGTCACCGGCTGCTCACCGTGTTCCTCCGCGTCCGAGAAGCGACCAAAGAGACCAATCACTCCCCCTCCTCCGGCAAGCGGAGTACAGATCAGACTAACCGATGGATTCTCTTTGAGAGAGATGCGCGTTAGCTGATCATTCTCAATTGCACTCTTCATCGAGTCATAGATTTCAGTATCAATTGCGTCAACAGCCGTAAGTCCGAAACCGAGGCTGGTTGTATCGATATACTGGTTCAATGCATCATTCATATAGACCACGATGTCATCGGAATCGACTCCAATCACTCCTACCGGGAGCAACTGGAGGATGTTCTGAGCTATGGTCAAAGCCCTGTTCTTGAGCTCAAGGTCACGTGTTCTCTCCATCACTTTCTCTTCGAGATTCTGGGCGAGGTTACGGAGTTCTTCATTTCGTTTCTCAAGCGCCGAATATAGCTCCCGGTTCTCTTGCTGGAGTGCGTATTGATCAACTGCAACTTTTATAGTGGTCAGCAGGTCATGTTCATTCCAGGGCTTTGCCACGAACTTGTATACCTCACCCTCGTTGATTGCCTCCACAAGAGCTCCCGCATCAGCGTAGCCACTGAGGATGATCCTGATTGTGTCGGGAGACTTCTCTTTGACCTTCTGAAGGAACTCAACTCCGGTCATCCCGGGCATCCGGTAATCCGATACAACCACCTGAATATCGTGCTTGTCGAAGGCCTCGAGTCCATCCTTACCCGAACCTGCCATAAGTATCTTGTACTCGCTGTCGATGAATGCCCGTTTCAGAGATCGTAATATATTGACCTCATCATCGACCATTAGTATCACGGTCTTTTCCTTCATCAATGCCTCTCAGTGGTAGTATGACAACGAAAACAGTTCCCACACCAACCTGACTCTTAACCTCTATTTTGCCGCCATGCTTCTCGATGATATCGTGAACAAGACTAAGGCCAAGCCCTGTCCCCTTGCCGACATCTTTCGTTGTGAAGAACGGTTCGAATATTCGTTTCTGAACGCTCTCCGGCATGCCAGAGCCATTATCCTTAATTGAGACGTATATGTTTATTTCGTCTGCCCAGCTTTTCATCGTGATCTGGCCATCATTGCCGTCGATCGCGTGACCGGCATTGACAAGGATATTCATGAATACCTGATTCAGTTGGTTCGGCATGCAGAACAGATCCGGAAGGTCTCCCAGTTCCGTTTCTACCTTAGCCTTGTATTTCAACTCGTTCCAAACGATGTTAAGAGTGCTCCTGAGTCCCTCGTTTATATCGGTAGATTCCTTCTCCGCCCGGTCGACTCGGGAAAAGCTTTTCAGATCGGCGACTATTTGCTTCACTCTGTTCGTGCCTTCAACAGACTCGTCGATTGCATCTCCGAAATCGGTCAGGATATCCTCGATGTTCTGTTGTGCATCTTCATTTTGACTTCCCGCATTCTCCAAGTATTTGTTTATCCGTCCGAGATATTTCTTCATCGTACTGAGATT
>DAOVLC010000257.1 GCA_030631455.1 Candidatus Zixiibacteriota bacterium | reverse complement strand
CCCCGGCTGGTCAGCCATCCTGCCGACACCGGGATTCATCGATGATGGAACCATTGCGATCATGATATCATTGCTGCTCTTCGTCATCCCAGCGCAGTCCGGGAAACGGGGCAGGTTGATGGACTGGAAAACCGCAACCAAGCTGCACTGGGGTATCGTGATCCTCTTCGGAGGCGGATTCGCACTGGCGAGCGGGTTCAAAGAATCGGGGCTGTCGATATGGGTGGCAGAGCAATTGGCCGGACTGAGCGGAACTTCACCGGTATTCCTGGTCGCCTCGATATGCGCAATGCTGACTTTCCTCACTGAATTGACCTCAAACACTGCCACCACCGAAATGGTTCTGCCGCTGTTGGGATCGCTCGCCGTTGCGATCAAGACCAATCCTCTCCTGCTGATGATCCCCGCGACTCTCTCGGCATCCTGCGCGTTCATGTTGCCGGTAGCGACTCCGCCCAACGCTATCGTCTTCGGAAGCGGCGAGATCAGGATGGGCGATATGATGAAGATCGGGATTGTGCTGAACCTGATCGGCGTCGTGCTGATAACGACAATGATGTATCTGCTCGGTGTCATTGTCTTCAATATAGATCCCGGACAACTGCCCGATTGGGCGATTGCTTCTTGAGTGGAGCCGGTGAATCAGTTTACGCATTCTGCCGCATCCACGAATTCCCTGCAATATATTTGAAAGTCGACCCGAGGAAACAGGCCGACCTTCAAGGGGGAGAGTAATATTCCGGATGATTACGCCCCTCCGGGGAGCAGACGAGGTCCGCTCCCCGGCGTACTGTACTACGAAACGCTACCGCAAAGGGGCTATTTGCACTCCTACGGCAACCTTAACGGGGCTGCTCCATGTATCTCTATAGCTGATTAGCTCCTCCAACTTCTGACCTTTGTCCGAATTCAAGTTCTCCACTTTCGCTTTCCAGTAGGTCAGGCAGTCCCGGTTACGGCATACCGGGACTTGCCTAACCTGACCTCACAGACAGAGCTGCCAACTCACCCGCATGTGTAACCATGCATTCTGCACCTCTGGGCATACAGAGGGTGAGTCTTAGAGAGTAGTCCCCCCTCCCCAGAGGAATTACTATGAGATTGGTGCTTGAAAGGCTGTACGGCTAACGGCTACCACCTCCCTCCCGTATTACAGGGTTAGCTGTTCAACAGGATTACTTGTTTTGTATCCGAGTTGTCCTCACGGACCTTGACTCGTCAAAACATCCTATTTCACCGGTAGCAGTTAGTTACTCAGATTGTCCTCCCGGTTTAACCTGCCGGGACAGGGAGAACATCTTTTCTTACAGTAGCATAAAGATAGGCTGTACTTTCTCCACCATTAAGGTTCCTGAAATCAGAGCCCGACGCTCTGAAACTAAAAGCACAGTATCAAGAAGTTAAATACGAATACAATCCTTTACCAAGGTAATGTCAGCAATTGTCAAAACACAGTAGCGGTATTTCTGCGGATACACTCCTCTCAAGTGATTTAAGTATACGACATTCGCCCTACCCTGTCAACCCCTTTTTTGCATATTTGCTAAAAAAAATCTGATTGCGTATATTGGGCATCATGATGGATTCTGAGTTCCGTCGGATTCGTATCTGTCGGGGCATGGTCTTAGGATGTTACCCGTGAGGATTCTTGATTGAACTTTCTCTATAACATGACCGCTCACATAGCGGCACTGATAGTCATCCCGATTGTACTTTGGAAAGCACTCTTCTCTGATCGTCAATACCTTACTTTCCTTGGCTTATTCCGCCGTGGTTCCCTCTCTCCTGGGTCAGATCGATCTATGTGGATACACGCGTCCTCGGTCGGCGAGGTCAGGGCTTCCATGTTATTGATAGAGAAAATCAGAGAATGTGAGCCTGATGCTCGGATTGTGCTTACACTATTCACATCACGCGGAATGAAAGTGGCGAAAGAGGAACTTCCGACAGACATCGAGATTTATTACTTGCCTCTCGACATCCCGGTAATCGTTCGAAGGGCATTTCGTCTGTTCAATCCCGGAATCCTTATCATTACGGAGACAGAGCTCTGGCCTAACCTGCTGCGCAAAGCGTTCAATCTTAGTTTGCCGGTAGTGATAGTAAACGGACGTCTGTCGGACAGTGGCATGAAGAAATACCATGCGCTCAAGACGTTGTTCGGCCCGATAGTCAGGCAGGTTGACTACATTCACACTCAATCAGAGATTAACGCGCAACGATATCTGAAGCTCGGCGCAAATGAGCAAGCGGTATTTTCGGGGAACAACATCAAAATCGCCGGTATGCTGTCTAATCTTCGGAGATTCGACCGGCAGTCGCTGCTTGAGGAGTTGAAGCTACCGGATGACGTCAGAATCGTTGTTTGCGGGTCAACGAGAGAAGGTGAAGAACAGATCATCCTTGATGCATTCAAAGAGGTCAGGTCGAAACACTCCGATCTCAGGCTTCTCCTGGCGCCACGACATACTGTAAGAGTAAACGAAGTTGAGAAGACTGTGAGCGAATACGACTACACTTCAGTTAAGAGAAGTACGATGAATTCGATTGCAACCTCGAACTGGGACGTTATGATACTCGACACGATGGGCGAGCTATGGAAGCTGTACGGCATCGGTATCTGCGCCTTCGTCGGTGGGAGCCTTGTCCCTATAGGCGGGCACAATCCGCTCGAACCGATAGCGCTCGGAGTACCGACATGCTTCGGGCCACACGTGGAAAACGCGAGGCAACTCGCCGACAGGTGCGTGTCTGAGAAAATCGCATCGGTTGTACAAGACAGCAATAGTCTCGCAGAATTCATCGGTCAGTGCATAAATGGGCGCGCTAAGATTCCTTCGCTCGACAAGGTCGTGTCAATGTTTGCGTCCGATATCGATACCGTGACCGATAGAGTACTTTCATTGTGGAAGAGGAAGGATGCCTGAAGCCCTTTCAGCCCAGAGTTTCCTGACCAAGACGGAACGCTCGCTCGGCGAACGGCTGGTTGCTTGGATTCTCATGCCGTTTGCTTTTCTCTACTGGATCGTCACAACAGTGCGGAAGACGCTCTATCGCACCGGACTATTCAAACAGGTCAGACTACCGGCAAAAGTTATTTCTGTCGGTGGAATAACAATTGGCGGATCAGGCAAGACACCTGTCGTCATCCATCTTGCGAAGTATCTCGAATCTATTGGCAAGAAAACACTCATCCTTACAAGAGGTTACGGCGGCGAAACACCCACCGCTGTGGTCGTTAGACCGGGAGACGACACGACGAAGAGCAATCTTTCGGATGAAGTCAGACTCATGTCGGAGAAAACCTCTGCCACAATCGGAGTCGGTGCGGACAGGGTCGCGGCATTCGAGAAAGCGTCCGAATCGTCGGAGTTTGATGTCGTCATACTCGATGACGGATTCCAACACCTGAGAATCACACGCGACCTCGACATCGTGGTGCTGGATGCAGCCGCACCATTCGGAAACGGCTACGTGCTTCCCTCAGGAAACCTGAGAGAATCGAAAGCATCTCTGAAACGCGCAGATATAATCATCCTGACACGGATTTCGCAGTGCGAGAATGCCGTGGAGGTTTGTGAGCGACTCGCGAACGACTTCGGGGACAAAGCGATTGTGTCGGTGGACTACGTCCCTGACGCGGTACAACAAGTGCACACGGGAGAGATCGTCAATTCGAACACTCTCTCGGATAAGTCGATATTTGCGTTCTCGGCTATCGCAAATCCCGATTCGTTCTTCTCGATGCTGGAGAGCGAGGGATTGGAGATCTTCGGAAAAAGAGCTTTCAGGGATCATCACCTCTTCACCCAGCCTGACGTCGAAGAACTGGTCAGAGAAGCACGAGCCACCGAATGCAGCGCATTCGTCGTGACGGAAAAAGACGCAGTGAAGCTCAGGCCACTTGATTGCGGGCAGATTCCAATCTACGCCTTCAGAATTCGTTTGCAAATCAACAAAGGGAAGGATAGCTTACGTAATACTATAATGAGGATACTCGATGATAAAGCGTGAT
>DAOVLC010000273.1 GCA_030631455.1 Candidatus Zixiibacteriota bacterium | reverse complement strand
CCTTGAGAAGCGGTTCCACCTGCTCGCGAGTGATAACGCCAAATGAACCATCGACCATGCTTGTCTGAAGACCGGAAAACACCGCAACGTTGGCCACTTCGTAATTGACAATGTGGCCGTATCTTTCGACAATCACCTCATTACCGGGTACAGTCTGAGCTTTGAGGCAGACCGCGTTTCCCATCGATCCCGAAGGGACATAAAGCGCGTCCTCTTTGCCGAGCATCTCCGCAATCGTTGCCTGGAGTCGATTCATGGTTGGGTCGTCGCCAAAAACATCGTCACCTACTTCGGCGTTCGCCATAGCCTTGCGCATCTCTTTCGACGGCTTGGTCACTGTGTCAGATCTCAGATCGATATATTTCATGACTGATCCTCTCTGTTTTCCGAGTATAGGTCTATGTCAATTACCGTGTAGATTGTAGCGAATATATATTATCGAGTCAATTACAATCAGATGAAAGCCTTGAGCAGCAGATGCATGGACAGGCCTGACACAAGGGGAACGGATAGGTTGTCGTCAATGTCTCCGCTCAGCGCTTCGGTTACGGTTGCGATAATCGCGCCTGCGACTCCAACCCACAGTGGTATTTCCGGGATAATCGCCGCAGGAATCAGCGAAGAGAGAAGGAACGCGAATGATCCCTCGTATGACTTATTGCGAAACTTGTGCCTGCCCCATTTGCGTCCGATCAACGCGCTGGCGGTATCTCCCACTATGATGAATGATAGCGCGCAGATAGCGATCAGTTTGGGAAACATGATTACGGTGATAACTGTCGCGAACATGATATAGCTGGCACCGGTATACCGGTTTGATTCATTGGGCCTTATCATCCGTCCCCATATCGGTTTGGCGAGACTCCACAGACTCCATCCTCGCAATCTTGCGGTATCAAGAAGAATAAGCAGGAGCATAATCGGGATGAGGACCGAAAGTGAAATCGTCCGGTTTGTCAGAAAGTAGCCGATCGGTATGACAAGTGCAAAAAGATGAGTAGCCTTTCTCAGGCTCTCATTGAAGTAGGATATGTCAAGTTCTTCATCCATGTTTGCTCGTGTGCCAAGTCCGTTGGGCACCAGTTCTGGCTGCCTGAAAGCCGCACCGGCCTTCCTCGGCACACCAGAAGGCTCCGATCAGCGCTCTGACACTGTTGTGTCGGCAGTCTTCTCTAACTCTGCCAGGCGCGCTTTGGACTGGAAAAGAAAATCTTGGACCAGAGCACTGTCGACCTCAATCGTGTGACCGGCTAGGAGATCCTGGCGCCAGGCTTCTTTCACCTCCAACCTCTTTGCCTCGACCAACGTCTGCTTCACCTGTTTCTTAGCTTCCTCGAACGAGGTAGTCGGTTTTCTTTCGATCAGCTTGATGAGGTGGTAGCCATACTCCGTGCGTACCGGTCGCGAGACGTTACCCTTCGACAGCAGCCAGGCAGCGTTCCAGAACGTCTGTGGCATCTCGTTCTGAGATATGAAACCGAGGTCGAAAAGTGACTCTCGAATCTCTTCTTCGCCCGGGTAATACTTCAGAGCCATTTCTCTGAAATCAGCGCCATCCTCGATTTTCCTGCGGATATTCTCCGCTTTCAGGGAGTCCTCGAATAGAATGTGCTGCACATGCAGCGGCTTGTCGGAATGGTACTGGTCAATGTTCGCGTCATAGTATTCCTGTATTTCTTCATCGGTAGGCGAATACGAAGCGAGAGTGCCTTTCAGACGATACTGGTGTTTTGCCTGGTGCAGAGTGAACTTCGCAAGCTCTTCACCCGTTTCTTCTCGGTCGTAATAGCCTTGTTTCTTCGCCTCCAGATTGAGAATGTGAGCAGGAATGAACTGACCAAGCACTTTTTTCTTGTCTGCGACTTCCATAGTCGCCAATCTGTTCCGCATCTGGTAGGTTCCGGCGAAGCCTCTGTACTCGTCTGCATAAACCGAGTCAACGCCGTTTACGACCGCAAGCCAGTCAGTTGGCTCATAGGTCGAATCAGCCAGATTCAGATGTTTCTCATTATAGGTAATCTTGGCAAGGTTTTCCAGGCTGTCAAGGTATTCTTCGGCTAACCGCCTGGTTAAGCCGGCTCTTATCTGCGCCGCAATTTGGCTAAAAAGTGCTCCATCCAGGGACGCATAGCTGGAATCGGTACGTTCGAACACCTTAATGAGGTGGTAACCATGCATGGTCTTGATTGCAGGCGACACCTTTCCTATCTCAAGCGCCCAGACCGTCGAATCGAATACAGGCGGTGTTTGGCCCTTTTTCACCCATCCCAGTGAGCCGTTTTTCTGGCCCGAGTTCTGATCGTCAGAGTACTCCTTCGCGAGCTCTTCGAAGTCACCTCCATCCTTGATCTTGGCCAGAATCACAGACATTTTCTCTCTGGCCAAGAAGTCGACGGAGTCTTTTGAAATATCTGTGTGGCTCTGACCTTCTTCGATGTAAAACGACGGATTCGTCGTCACCAGAATATGCGATACATTCGCTAACGCGGGGCTGAAATAGAGTTGCAGATTATTCTCATATGCGGTATCCACGTCTTCAGGGTTCACTTCAACCCTCTCGAGTATGGTTTCCTGATACATCATCCTGAGCACGAACATACGCATGTGCTCGCGAATCCTCTTCTGCACCTCCGGTACCGTGTCGACCGAATAAGTCTCTGCTCTCTCAGTCAGCAATGCGTCAAGGATGAGATCATCCATGGCCTTTAGGTTAAACTCCACGGTGTCCTTAATTCTCCTCAGACCTGCATGTTCACTCCATCCGTTTCCGTCCAGTTGCTTATTGAGATCCGCGAGTGTAAATGTGGTATCGTCAAGTCTCGCGACTTCGAGCGATAGATCATATACTCTTGCCTCATCCTGATCGCCTCCACTGCTGCAGCCGATTAGAAGCGCCAGGAGTGCGGAAAGAGCGTAGGGATATTTCTTTAAGAACATTTCGACTGTAATCCTTTCCTTTCGAATTATCTCATATTATAAAGCATTGATATTCTAAAACTGTCATCGATTTCCGCCTGGCGCATGTATGCGATGTCGAGTTGGACTTCTGAGACGGCGATGCCCCCGCCGAGTGTTAGCCGCCCCATATCGGAACCGACCCTGCCGAAGGCAACGTTCTGAAAGCCGATCTCGAATCCCAAGCGCGTATCCGCCGACGCTGATCCCATCCAGTATTGAGCGGCTTCCCGGTAATTCTCGAATTTCAACTCAGCATCCACAGAGGCAGTTGCCGCAAATTCCCCTATGGCGCGGGTATACATGATGCCCGGAATGATCGTGGGAAAGATGCTTTCCTTGGTGCGAGAGCTGTCATCATACGACAGAAGAGTTGTTGTCGCGTCTCGCACCATCAAAGCCGCCCTCACATTGTCGTGGATGTCATATTGGGCGCCGAGATCGGCGCCGATTCCGAATGCTGAGTTGTCGGCGATATCTCTGTAGATTAGCTTTGCTGACACTCCTATTCGAAGCCGCGCTGACTTCTGCATGCCGTAAGAGAATATCAGTTGATAGTCTGCATGGCCGCTTTCCTTGACAACGACATGGCGATTCAGGTTGGCGTCCCATCTCGTTATCTTAATCCCGCCACCGCCGAGCCTTGTCAAGCTTATGCCTCCGACCGCCGAGCCGGGAGCAGAACTGAGAGAAGATGCAAAGGCCACGTAGTCGTGATTCAGTAGAGATCCGAAAGTCTCAGAGTGCATGAGAATTACTTGACGGTTCGACATCAGGACCAGTCCGGCTGGGTTCCAGAAGCCCGAAGTCACATCATCAGAAGCCGCGGCGAAGG
>DAOVLC010000366.1 GCA_030631455.1 Candidatus Zixiibacteriota bacterium | reverse complement strand
CAAAGCAGCGGTAACCTACGATTTCAGCGTTTTGGTTACCACGCCTGTGTGTACCGTTCCGACGGTCAATGTGACTCCTCCGGGAGACCTGCTGGAAGGCAGTCACTGTTACACCTTCTTCCAGTTCGGCGCTAATGCAGGTATGTTTGGTCAGGATCCTGCTACGATCGCCGGATGGGCGGTTACCTCGGGCCCAGGCTCGATCGATGGAACCGGTCTCTACGAGATGTCTTACACCGGGCATGGTTCATATCCGGTGACCGTTATTGTGACGAATAGTTGTGGCGAAACTGATGATTACGCTTTCACGCTCAATCTGACGACTGCCGCACCGGTATTCACCAATGCGGACGGCGCTCCGAATACGGCAACGGCTGGCGACTTGTATTCATATGATTTCGACGCTACTGATGCTGACACATGCGACACTCCGTGGTACAATACAAGCGCCGTCCCTCCGCTTCCCCACTTCCAACCGTCTATCGATTTTAACTCAGGTCTGTTGGAGTGGCAGACGCATGCCGACGACGCCGGAAATACATACACAATAGAGGTCTGGGCGTTCGATGGCGGTGATGGGACCAATACTCTTTATGAGCTCGTTGTCGAGGTTACTGATCTGGTGTGCACTGCCCCGACGATAAATTTGACACCGGCGGCTGATCTGCTGGAAGGCAGTCACTGCGCGATCAGCTTCCAGTTTGGTGCTGATCCCGGTATGCTCGGTCAGGACCCTGCTACGATCGCCGGTTGGGATGTGACCGATGGCCCAGGCTCAATCGACGGAGCAGGTCTCTATACGGTATCCCTTCCGAACGCAAATACCGGACCGGTAACAGTTGAAGTCACAAACAGCTGCGGTGAAACAGATGACTACGCTTTCACACTGAACTTAACGACAGCGAATCCTGTATTCACAAACGCAGAAGATGCCCCGGATACAGCCTGTGCCGGTGACGTTTACTCCTACGACTTCGATGCCACTGACTCGGATACGTGCGATACTGTACTCTTCGCCAGCAATACCGGGACACCAGTTCCTATGAATCCGCGGAGTATCAACTCTGCCAGCGGATTGTTCGAGTGGGAACCGGATCCGTCTGAGATTGGAACGACTTTCCAGTTTGAGGTATGGGCTAATGACGAAGGATTAGCAGCAAAATCGGACGTCATGTATCTCCTCGAAATCACAGTTGTGTCGTGTGTGGCGGACGATCCGGAGATCACTTTGATTCACGGCCTGCTTGATTTTGAGATGGTCGTGGGCAATCCGGACCCTGCCGGTCAAGAGCTCCAAATAGCAAACACCGGAACCGGAACGCTCAACTGGGAGTTGGCAAACGACTCGAATTGGCTGGTGCCTACAGAGACTTCAGGTAGCGCCCCACCGACATCGTCCTTGATGCTGAATATCAATTCAGCCGGTCGGCCAGTTGGAAGTTACCGCGATACGGTTTTTGTGACCGGTAATGCGTTCAACTCGCCGCAGTATGCAATCGTTGATCTCGAGATAACCGAGGTACCGGTTGATGACGAATACGCCGTGTGGGTTGGTTCAGATTCCGGAATCCCCGGCGAAGATGTCGTGATTCCCGTGACCTTCAAGAACACGCAGGAACTGTCGATGATTGTTCTTCCGTTGCAGTTCTGGGGACTGGACAAGATCACGAATGGCATCACATTGACCTCGGTATCGTATAGCGGCTCAAGGGTTGACTACATAGCCTCCAAGCCTGTTACTATAGATAACGGTACGCAGACCGTACTCATGGGTGTGTTCGTCTTCACCGAGGATCTGATTCCCGCAGACTCGGGTTTAATGGCGAACCTTCATTTCAGTATCGATCCGACAGCAGCCCCGGGAATCGTACCGATAGACTCGATTTTCATTGCGCCTAGTAATAGCCTGGCGTTTGGCGATGACGTTGGCGATCCGATCTACCCTGATTTCAGCTTAGGTCAGATCGAGATTCTGCCACCGCCGATGCCATGCGTCGAACTGAGTGATTCTAGTTTCACTTTCACAGGTTACGAATGCGGCCCCGATCCTGATCCGCAGTACTTCGATATTTTGAACTGCGGTGATATCCCGATCAGCTGGGAAATAATAGGCTCAGGGCTCCTGCCCACCGGTTCGGTGTCGTTCGATCCGAGTTTCGGCAATGACGACCATTACGGAGTCGAGATCTTGGTTGATATCGACTGTCTGCCGGTTGGCACTTACTACGATACCGCATGTGTGATTCTCACGGATCCTGACAAGGTTCCGCCGGGATTCCAGGCATGCATCGAAATCGAAGTTATCATCACTGAACCACCTGAGATGAATATCGCAGGTGAAGTGATTGATGACGGCACGACGCTGCCAATAGCCGGCGCCACGGTCGAGCTTTATGACTTCTTCCCGTCCAGTATGCTCGCGACCACGACGTCCGCGGGCGATGGCACGTTCGACTTCGGCCCGTACACCGGCAGTTACGTAGTCCGTGCATACAAGAACGGTTACTACCAGAACTGGGTGAATGTGACTGCACCTGATGAGAATGTGCAGGTTGCTCTCACGCCCACCGATACACCCAAGCCGACACAGGAGTGGGTGAATCTCTACTGCGACTATGCGACCTTCGAGGATTGGCCAATAATTCCGGGTGATGTAGTCGAAGCCTTCGATCCGACAGGCGTTCTCTGCGGACAGTTCTTTGTCAACAGCGCGGGCGCATACGGCTTCATGCCGGTGTATCGCGATGACAGCCTGACGACTCCGGCTCTTGACGAAGGATGCGATCCGGGTGATGCCATTACGGTCAAACTGAACGGATTCGATATGACTCCGTTCCTGGATTCGCCTGTCAGCTGGACGACAAACGGCGATAACCTCGAAGCTTGTTTCGACGGTTACATCGAGAAGGAGATT
>DAOVLC010000024.1 GCA_030631455.1 Candidatus Zixiibacteriota bacterium | reverse complement strand
GACGACCCGTTCGCAGGCGTAACGCTGAAGGATGGAAAACTTGTGTTCCCCGACCGACCGGGGCACGGGGCAGTGAGGGCATCATGAGAAAGAAGCGGAGCAGCTCCACGTGTGTACTTGTGATCGTTGTATTGATAGCTTTCGCGATGTTGCTTTCAGCGACAGCCCTTGCTGAGGCTCCGAACATACGTATACAATATCCAAAGAAGGATCAGAGGATTCCCACAGTCGATTCGACGTTTATATTCGGAGAGGTCACCCCCGGCTCAGAACTTGAAGTAAATGGTCAGATAGTAGTAGTTCATAAGCAAGGTGGTTTTCTCGCGTTTGTTGACGTCGAGCCGGGAGAGTTCGTCTTTGTGCTGAAAGCTACTCGGAAGGGTGAGACCTCAACTCTCGAATGGCCGGTCAGTATCGCCGATAGATACCGCGCCGTACCACGCGATTCGCTCGCAATCCTCAATGCATACCAACATCCAAACATAGATCAGGAACTCGTGTCGGGTGATCTGGTAGAGGTGTCATTCCGAGGCACGCCGGGGGGCACCGCTTCGTTCACAATCGAGGGCGTTATCGAGAGTGTCCGGATGACAGAAAGCGGCCTCTTGTATGAGAACGTGTGGGGAAGCGAGGTGTTTGGCAAAGGCGCTGTGGAGGACAGAACTACGATTGCCGGGAGCTACAGAGGCAGCATTTATATTCCAGATTCCGCACAGGTCGACAAGGCGCGAGTGACATTCAAGTTGTTGGTTCCTGCTGACCAGATCGACAGCACTAGTCTTTCATCAGATGCGCAAAAGCTGACAGATGAGAGTACCGATTCTTACCTTGCCGAGGATACGGCACGAGGCCGGATAACAGTCGTGCGTCATAAGTATCCACAGGTTGTTGAGATGATCGATTCGGTCCAGACGATCCGGACTGGTCCGCGCAAAGGCTATCTCTCCATATTCCAGCCGCGTGGTATTCGATTCGTCTGTGACGGACGGTATTCCAATTATGTCAGGCTGAAACTTGCCCCCGGGCAGCCCGCGTGGGTTCCGGATACGTCAGTCGTGTTCCTCCCTTCCGGCACTCCGGTGCCACACAGCTACATCAGCAGCATCAGATGCACTGGTATGCAAACTCGAACTCGAATAGAAGTCTTCCTCGACGAGAAACTCCCGTTCCAAGTCGAGGAGATTCCGGAGAAAAACCAGTTCGTGCTGCGGATTTTTCAGGCGACATCAGACACTGACTGGATCAGGTATCTCGGATCGAGGGACCTAGTTGAACGAATCAGCTGGAGCCAGGAACAGGCAGGCGTCTATCGACTGACAATAGAACTGAATGACCATCCTCAAGTCTGGGGCTGGAGGGGCTATTACAGCGGCAACGTGCTGACTCTCGATATCAAACCGGGCCCGGAGCGATTCAGATCCTACAAAGACCTGCGAATCATGATCGATCCGGGACACTCGAAGGACCCGGGTGCCATCGGCCCAACCGGTCTGACAGAGGCTGAAGCGAACCTCATGATCGCAGACCGCCTCGCTGCGCTGCTTCGGAAAAAAGGCGCTACCGTCTTCATGACGCGCACCGATGACTCCGATGTTAAGCTCTACGACCGACCCAGGATGACAGTCGAGAAGGAATGCGACATTTTCATATCAGTTCACAACAACGCCGTGCCGGACGGCGTAAATCCATTTGTTGCACATGGCGCCTCGACCTATTACTACAATGCTCACAGCAAATCGCTCGCGGAGTTCGTGCAAGATCGTCTGCTGAAGAGGCTTGGCGCGAAAGATCACGGCCTGTACTATGCCAACTTTGCCGTAGTCCGCCCATCCCAGTACGTTGCGATCCTGGTCGAATGCGCTTTCATGATTCTGCCGGAGCAGGAAGCCGCTCTCAGAACCGAGGCATTCCAGGCAAAATGCGCGTTAGCGATAGCCAATGGCCTCGACGATTATCTGCGGTCGTTAGACAAACACTAATAGATTCTGCTTGCGAATCGTCTATGTCTTCAGCGCGCCTGCTGTTATGCCGGAGACTATATGCCTCTGGAAGATGAGGAATACGATTACTACCGGAAGCGCGGATATTGTCGACGCTGCGAATATCTGCGGCCAGTCGATCTGCTGATAACCTTGTAATAGCGCAAGCATCACCGGCAGTGTCCTCATGCTGTCCGATGAAGTGAGTATAAACGGCAGCAGGAATGAATTCCAGTTCGTCATGAATATCTGGACGGCAAGCACAGCAAGGACAGGCTTACACATCGGAGCCACGACCGAGAAGAGTATGCGGAACTCACCGGCGCCGTCTATCCGCGCAGCCTCTTCGAGATCGGGCGGCAGTTCTCTGATATACTGCGTCAGAAGCAGCACCCCAAGAGGGTTAACCAGAAATGGAATGATGAGTGCGGCATAGCTGTCATACCAGCCGAGTTTGCTGATCAGAAGGAACAACGGGATGATGATTATGTGCACCGGGATCATCAGCACCTCGACGACAGAAAGAAAAAGCGCCTTCTTCATACGGAATCTGAATCGCGCGAATGCATATCCGATCATCAGGCAAAAGATCATATTCCCCGCGGTTACTGTGACTCCAACTATAAGAGAGTTGACAATGGAGCGGTCGAAATTCTTGACATTCAGAACTGAGATTATGTTGTCGAGAGTGAACTTGTAGTCCGAGAGATTCTTCAGGAGCGAGCCTGAAACGAATTGCTCTGAGAATGTTCCGAGTAGCATCCACCAGAGCGGAAGCAGCATACCTATGAGGATTACGAACATTATGAACCAGACAGCAACATCTTTCGGTCTCAATTTCACTCCGCCGTGCTCCTTCCGACCCCGAACAGCCGCATCTGGATCAACGCGAAGATCATGATCAGCACGAACAGGACGTACGCAGCAGCTGATGCATAGCCCATGAGGAATTTGTGGAGTCCCCGATCGTACACGAAATATACGACTGTGAGCGTGGAATTGAGTGGACCGCCCTTGGTCATCACGAAGATTTCGACAAATACTTGGAACGACTTGATCGTGTTGATCAGAATCACATAGAGCGCCATCGGTCGAAGTTGCGGCAGCGTGATTGTCCAGAACGATGACCACGCTGATGCGCCATCGAGCGCAGCGGCTTCGTACTGCTCCTCTGGAATCGATTTCAATCCTGCGAGGAAGAGCAGCATGTAGTATCCCGACGCTATCCATACGTCCATCGCCATGATCGCAGGCAATGCAGTGCCCTCCGAAAACAGGAATCCGCGCTCAGGTGTGGGGATTCCAACCAGATCACACAGCATCGTCAGGTACCCGCCTCGCGAATAAAGATTGGTGAAAATGAGAGCGATGACTACCAGCGATGTAATCGATGGAATGAAATACCCAGATCGGAATATCTGAGCACCCGGTATTCTGCGATTGACGAGCAGCGCCAGCCCGAGAGCGAATACCGTCGTGAATGGAATCGTCCCGACAACAAAGATCGCCGTGTTAAGCAGAGCTTTCAGGAAGTCCTGATCGTTGAACAGCTCGATGTAGTTTGCCAAGCCGACGAAGTGAGATTCACTCGCAAGAAGCTCGTAGTCGGTCATGCTCAGGTAGAACGAGTGGAGCAGCGGATACAACCAGAAGAGTGCCAGAGTGAGGAGCCACGGTAGCAGATAGAGCAATGTGGTTCTGCGTGCCGTTGTTGTGTGAGTCATCGTGTGCTTTATTTCACCAGGAGCTTGTCTATTTCGGATCTGGCTGTTCCCAGAGCTGATGCAGGAGTACTCTTATGGTAGATTGCCTTCTCGACAGCCTTCTCCAGAATCTCCTCTATGTGCACCCACTCCGGATGAACCGGCGGTGTGCGTGCTGTCTCTATCTGGCGAAGGAAAGTTTCACTTAACGAATCAGCCTCCGACAGAATTCGAGACGCTGCGCCTCTATTCGCAGGCGTAGGGCTTCCGACAGCGTTACAGAAATCGTAGTCCGCATCTTCCGCCACGAGATAGGAGATAAACTTCAGCGCCTCGCGTTTCTGCTTCGACTGGCTGTTGAGGGTAAGATACTCGCCACCCGCGAATGAAACTGACACATCAGAGGTATCCGGTGTTGGAATCAGCGCCGTGCCGACATCAAACTGTGGAGACTGATTCGCGATTCTCCGCAGCAGCCAATCACCCGAGATGATAAAACCGAGCTCACCCGCGAGAAACTTGTCATCGAGTCCTCGCTGCGATTCCATGTAACCGGCATCGGAGAGTGAGACGTAATACTCGAGAGCCGCAATCGCCTCGGGCTGATCGAGAAGAGAGACGGTGCCATCTTCCGACAGAATTGCCCCGCCGTTGCTCCAGAGAAACGGCAGGAACTTCTTGTAGAGCCTATGGCGCTCCGCCGAATTCGACCCGAAACCATAAACAGGTACTCCAAGTTCGAGATTCGATATTCGTGTCGAATAGTCAAGCAACTGATCCCATGTCCTCGGTGCTTCTTTAGTCTCGATCCCGGCCAGATCCAATAGGTCCTTATTGTAGAACAAGACACGTGTCCCGAGCAGCCACGGCACGGCATAGACCTTCCCATCAACCCTTGCCGGTTCCCACATCATGAGATCAGACGAAGCGCTATCATGGAAGTCAGTAAGGTCAGTGATCACTCCCTTGAGCGCGAATTCCCCGATCCAGTCCGAGCCGAGCTCGACTATATCAGGCGCAGAGCCGGTGCTAAAGGCTATGACTATCTTCTCATGCCCGTCAGACCAGGTCAGATCCACAAGATCGATCTCGATCTCAGGGTGAGCTTGCTCGTACTCTGCAATTAGTGATTCTATCGTCGGCTTCACATCGGGTGAAGTCCAGAACTGCCAGAAAGTAAGGCGTATCTTCGTATCATCGTCCGAACCTCCACAACCTGCCAGCAAAGCGACGATGGTTATCATCACGAGCTTTTTCACAACACAAAAGTGCTGTGTAAAGCAACACGGAGTCAACATTAAAATCTGTTTTTGTTGACGCGACCCTGTTGTCGCCCAATCTATATTATGGTATGAAGGGTGAGGGTACGAATATTTTCCAGCGGTGGGTTATTGTCTCCTGCCTGATTCTTGTAAGCTTCTTCATATTTCCTTCGCCATTGTATGCGGAGGCGCAGGCTGACTGTGGCGCACACGATACGCCGTCGGACGGTGGCGGAAGCATTACAATCTTCTGGAGCGACTCTGCCGATCTCATACCTGCGCATGTTGACACGCTGACCGTTTACAGGCGCGCTGTCGGAGACAGTGATTGGGACAGGCTCGCAGAGACAACGACAAGAGAAAAGCTGTTCCTTGATAACAACACGATTGATGGAATCGCATACGAATACAGACTTGAGGCGAAGGATTCCGTCTCAGGCACGCAATTCCGCGTAGGCTCCGTGACGTCATCACCTCAATGGTTCAACGCCAATCGGACAGTTGTGCTCGTTGGCGTTCTTGCATGTTTAGCTGTTCTTGCAGGAGTAATGTACATCCAGAGGAGCGGAAAGTCGTTCTATGTCAGGCCGATTCGGGGACTGGAGGCGGTTGACGAGGCTGTCGGCCGTGCAACTGAGATGGGCAAGTCCGTTCTCTTCACCCCCGGATGGGGCGGCGATATCCAGCGCCCAACAACGATAGCAGCACTAAACATCCTGCGATATGTCGCGACTAAGACCGCCGAGTACAGGTGTGATCTATATTTCCCGACTCACGATCCGGTCATCATGGCTGCCGCAGAAGAGGTGATTCACGAGGCGTACATCGAGCAGGGACAGGCAGATATTTACAACGCAGACAATGTCTTCTACACGACCTCGTCGCAGCTTGGCTACGCCGCTGCCGTAGATGGACTGATTACACGCTACAAACCGGCAGCCGTATTCCTACTTGGCACGTTCGAGGGAGAAGCTCTCATCCTCGCAGAAACCGGCAATTCTGTCGGAGCGATGCAGGTGGCCGGTACCGATTCGACAATCCAGCTTTCGTTTTTCATGGTAGCTTGCGACTACACTCTGATTGGCGAAGAGCTGTTCGCAGCTTCGGGATACCTGACTAAGGATTCGAAGATACTCGCATCGGTTAAGGTGCAGGACTATCTGAAAGTGATCATCGTGACCCTGCTTGTGGTTGGCGCGATTATGGCGACATTCGGATCGAGTGTGCTCTCAGATTGGCTGGGACAAACGTAGAAAGAATACCCATGCTTCGAAAACGCATCCCCCTTCTAATCTGTTTCGTATTCGGAGCATTCGGTTTAGCCCAGTATTATTCGCCTCATCCCATCGTGGTATCAGGCTACTCGACTGTGCTGGACTGGGTCCAGATCATTTTCGCATTCACCCTGATAGTCGGTGTACTCTCAGTATTCCAGATCCACCTCAAGAAAATATCGCGCAGAGAAAAACTCTGGGGATACAGCATTGTGACGCTTTCGGCAATCATCGTGATGGCCTCGGCAGGGTTCCTGGGTGGAACCGGAAGAGGCACCGCTTTCGTCTGGATGTTCGACAACATGCAGGTGCCGATGCAGTCGACTGTGTTCGCCCTGCTCGCTTTCTTTGTCGCGACAGCTGCGTACAGAGGCTTCAGACTCAGGAACGTCGAAGCAGGCATATTGCTTGCCGCAGCGATTGTCATTATGCTCGGAAGAATCCCGATCGGGGCACTGATCAGCGACTACATACCGGCAGGCGCTGAGTGGATACTGACAGTGCCGTCGATGTCAGCCAAACGAGCCGTCCTTATCGGGATCGGTCTTGGCTCGATTACGACTGCTCTTAGAGTAATACTCGGAATCGAAAGAAGCTATCTCGGGAGAGGTTGATAAATGGACTTGACACGGATCGACAAGCGCATCATATATCTTCTGCTGCTGTTAGCTGTAGCAATCCCCCTATTGACCAAGCTTGAACTGCCTGTTAACGTAGGACCTCAGACTGAGAAAGTCTTTGAAGCGATTGAGGAGATTCCCGCCGGGAGTCACATCATTGTGTCGTTCGATATCGAGGCGTCCTCTCTTCCCGAGGTACAGCCGGTGGCAGAAGCCATGATCAGGCATACATTCGGGAGAGATTTGAGGATCGTAGGCCTTGCGCTATTCTCCGAAGGAACTGCGATCGGGTACAATATGCTTTCTTCCATCGCTCAGGAATTCGGGAAGGAATACGGTGAACATTACATTTATCTCGGTTTTCGTCCTCAGTATGTCTCTGCGATCCTTGGCATGGGCGAGGATATCAACTCGGTATTCCCTCTCGACTATATGAACGATGACTGGACGGAATACCCCGCGTTCGCGAAAGTGCGCAATTACAGCGATATTTCACTCGTCCTATCGATAGCTGACGGCTCACTTCCGACTTACTGGGTCGAGTACGCCGGTAGCCGGTATCATCAAAAGATCGTAACAGGTCTGACAGCTGTCATGGCGACCTCCTATTATCCATACACTGAATCCGGCCAACTCGTGGGAATGGTAGGCGGTCTCAAGGGCGCGGCGGAGTATGAGAAGCTGCTTGGGTATGTCGGCGGCGGTCAGCGCGGAATGCTCGCGCAGTCGTCGGGGCATCTCCTGATAATCCTGGTTGTTTGCATTGCGAACATAGCCGCATGGAGAAAGAGACGCTGATGGAGATCGGAACATTCACAGCACTCGTTCTAACGCTGCTTATCTTCTCGTTCCTTTACAAGGAGAACCCGTTCTATCGTTTCGCGGAGTATCTTCTGGTCGGAATCTCAGTCGGATACTACCTGGTGATAATATGTAGGAACACTATCTATCCACTTGTAATCGACAAGCTGTTCGTACAGGGTGAACTCCTAGTCCTGGTGCCAACAGCTCTTGGCTGTCTGATGTTCGTCCGCTTGAAGAAGAAGTGGGCTTATCTTTCTCGTCTTCCGCTCGCGCTGATGATCGGGTTCGGTGCCGGAATCTCCATTCCTGCGATGCTTCAGGCGAGGATACTGAAGCAGATGTCCGCATCGATGCAGAGTCTGTTGACTGTGAATGGCGTAGTGATACTAATCGGTGTAACGAGTACTATAGCATATTTCTATTTCTCGAAGAGGCAGGAAGGCATGTTCGGCAGATTCACTCAGCTTGGCACTTACTTCCTCATGGTGTTCTTCGGTGCGACCTTTGGCTATACCGTCATGTCGAGGATTTCGCTGTTGATCGGCAGGCTCGAATTTGTCTTGAGGGACGCGTTTGGGATTATTTCGTGATGATATGCAGAAAGTGCAAGAAGCCGATGAAGGAATTGAAAAGAGTATTCCACAAGCAGAGAAAATGGGTTTGTCCGAAGTGCGGATCTGTGAGATTCCAGAAGGCGCCAAAGAAGTGAGAAATGGATGCCGATAATACTCATTGAGGAGAACAGTGTCAGATCATGATTGACCTCAATAACATCAGGATTGGTACGTCAGGCTACTACTTCCTTGACTGGATTGGACCATTCTATCCGCAAAGCGTGCAGAGGGGCAAGATGCTCGACTATTACGTCAACCATTTCGATGTCGTAGAGATAAACTCATCATACTATCGGATTCCGCACAGCAAAGTATTCGAGAATATGGAGAAAAAGACTCCCGCGAATTTCGAGTTCATGGTAAAGGCACACAAGAGCATGACTCACGACCGTGCCGACATTCTGAAGACCTCCGACCAATTCAAAAAGAGCATTGAGCCTCTTGTGATGACCGGCAAACTGCGCGGGATCCTGATGCAGTTTCCATACTCATTTCCGTGGGGATCCAAAAATGCAAGCTATGTGGCTCGCGCCGCAGGTCTCTTCGATGAATACCCGGTTTACATCGAATTCCGCCACAGGAGCTGGCTGAGGGACGAGACCGTCGACTTATTCCGTGGTACGGGAGTAAATCTCTGTTCCGTAGATGGGCCGCATATCGACGCGCTCCCGAGACAGGAGCTTGCGTCAACCTCAAAAAACATCTACCTGAGACTGCACGGCAGAAACGCCGAGCAATGGTGGACAGGAGGAGCACTCCGATACGATTATCTTTACAATGAACAACAATTGAAGGAGTGGATCACCAGAATTCGGGAATGCAAGACGCCTGTTGAATCCGTATATATGTTCTTCAACAACTGCCACGGTGGTCAGGCTGTCCAGAATGCAAAGATGATGCAGGAACTCCTGAAACCGGAGTCGGTAAACGAGAGGGTCGAGTAGATGAAACGTCGCCGCAGGATCATATTTACAATCGCAGTTTGCCTATTGGTCATGGGGACATACTACCGTTTCGGGTATCCCCTCCGCAATCTCCTGGATCACTCGTTCTGCATAAATGCTTCGCTGGCGACAACAGTATCCACACAGCATGAGGTCTTCTTCCCCACCGAACAGAAAGTGACAAGAAAGCCATCGCTGAACTGCCGCTCGGCTATAGCGATAGATAACTCGACGAATGAGATCATTCTGCAGAAGAAAGCCGAGACCGTCAGACCGATTGCCTCAATTACCAAGCTCATGATGGCTCTCGTGCTGATAGACCTCGATTTCGATTGGTCGAGAGTGATCAAGATTTCGCGGGAGGACTCGCGCAACTCGGCCAGGTCGAAGTTGAAGATGGGAGAGACATTCTACGCAAAAGACCTCTTCTACATCAGTCTCATCTGCTCCGACAACAGAGCAGCACGGGCGCTGGCACGAGAATCGGGCGTATCAATGGAGAGATTCGTCGAGTTGATGAATGAGAAGGCTAAATCTCTCGGGCTGTACAACACGAAGTTCCATGAAGTCACAGGTCTAAGCGAGGAGAACACATCAACGGCCTTTGACTGCGCCAGACTCATAAATACCGCGCTTAAAGAAAAGCTGATAGCCACT
>DAOVLC010000088.1 GCA_030631455.1 Candidatus Zixiibacteriota bacterium | reverse complement strand
GAAATCGTCCTCGGAGCTTCCGAGTCCGGCCGTTCGTTTCTCCATGACACCGATAACAGTAAACTTGGTGTTGTTGACCGTGATAGTCTTGCCAAGCGGGTCCACATCGGGGAAAAGGCCGTCCGCAATATCCTGCCCGATAGCGCAAACTCGCGCTGCATGGTGATTCTCGGACTCGGTGAAGAAACGTCCCTGGTTGGCGTAGTTGTTCCGCACTGTTTCATAGTCGGGGACTGTGCCAAAAATCGTTGGACGATCGATTACACGGTCCTGGTATTTGACAACGTTGCCTCCGGGATGGTAGTAATGATTCTGTGGCGCGACAGCTCCCACCGATGGACACTGCTTGCTTATTACTTCCGCTTCGTCGTTAGTGATCTGTTTTCGATTCCGTTCCTCATCCGAGAGATTCGAGTGGTCCGTATTGGGTGCATATTGATCAACGTACAGCACATTTGTACCCATATCCTCGATTGAGCCCTTCACCGACACGTCCACTCCCTCAATGATCGAGACCATGGCGATTACCGATGCGACTCCGATCAGAACACCGAGAATGGTCATGAACGATCTGAACTTGTTCGACCAGATCGAATCGAGAGCCAGCTTGACTCCTTCGATTCCTTCCACAATGGTCACGTTTCATACCTCATCGCTTCGACAGGATCAAGCTTGGAACCTCTGACGGCAGGGTAGAGGCCGAAAATCACACCTATTCCGGTAGACACAAATATCCCGCTGCCGATCGCTACGAAGGAAATCACGAATGGCAGATCTCCCGCATCTGTCAGCACTTTTGCCAATATCAGCCCGAGCGCTATGCCAGCCAGGCCTCCGGCCATGGACATCAGAAGGGCTTCGAGTATGAACTGAAGCAGGATGTACTTCCTCCGTGCTCCGAGAGATTTTCTTATGCCTATTTCACGCGTTCGTTCCGTTACCGAAACCATCATGATATTCATGACCACGATTCCGGCGACCACCAGGGCGATTGCCGGAATACCAATCGCCATCGCTCGCACGGCCTTAGTGACCTGATCATACAGCGCCATCATCCCCTCGGATGTGATGATCGAGAAATCATCATCCTCGTTGTATGGTACGTGTCGTCTCGCGCGCAAAATCATCCTGACCTCATCCATCGCCTCCTGAACTTCCTCTGTCGATCTCGCGTTCATGAGAAGATCGAGCGTGCGGTTGGTTCCGAAATGCTTGCGGAACGTGCTGAGAGGAATCATTGCGAACTTGTCCAAATCCTCTCCGAGAATTGCTCCTCGTGGCTTCGATACGCCAATGACTTCATATTTGTAGCCACCGATCTTGACACGTCTCCCGATCGGATCGTCATCGCCGAAAAGGCTTTCCTTGGCAGAGGCCCCCAGCAGAACGACCTGCCTTGAGTGCTCCTCTTCGAAGTCCGAATGGAGACGGCCTTCGCCAATCTCGAACTCGGTAATTTCAATGAACTGCGGTGTTCCGCCGGCAATAGGCACATTATTGAGTTTCTCTCTGCCGTATTTGATTTGCTTCGATGTAAAGGCCCGAGCGCCGACTCTGTAGCATGACTCGCACTCCTCTCGAACAGCCCGAAAGTCTGCCATCGAAATGTCCTTACGTTTCAGCGCCTTGAAGAATTCCTCTTCGGAGGTTGGCATTCCTATCTTCGATACGAGAAAAGAAGCCGTCCCCATCGAGTTCATCAACTCCGCAACTTTGCGATCAAATCCTTCAATAATCGACACTATGGCAATAACCGATGTGACACCAATGACGACACCCAGGATCGTGAGCGACGTTCGGAGAAGGTGGGCGCGGAGTGCCTGCGCCGATAATACTGTGATGTCCCAGAGCCTCATGACACCATCGTTCTGGCTCGTCGTTCTTCTCGTTCTATCTGTCCATCGAGGAGATATACAACTCTCTCGGCACACTCAGCGATGTGAGCCTCGTGGGTAACCATTATGATCGTATTGCCTTGATGGTGAAGCGTGTCGAAGACACCCATGATCTCTTTACCTGTGGCGGTATCGAGATTCCCGGTCGGCTCATCAGCCAGAAGAATGGACGGGCTGTTGGCAAGCGCCCTTGCCAGAGCGACCCTCTGTCTCTGTCCGCCGGAGAGTTCGTTCGGCTTGTGGCTCATCCTGTCGGAGAGATCGACCGAGGCAAGAGCTTGTTTTGCCTTCTCCTTGCGCGTGGCAGAGTCCGTGCCGCTGTATATAAGAGGCAGTTCGACATTGTGAAGAGCGGTGGCGCGGGGAAGGAGATTAAACGTCTGGAATACAAATCCGATCTCCTTGTTTCTGATTCTGGCAAGGTCGTCGTCGCAAAGATCCGAGACAAGTTGATCGTTGAGATAATATGATCCCTGCGTAGGAGTGTCGAGGCATCCAATCAGGTTCATCAGAGTCGATTTGCCTGAACCCGACGGCCCCATTATCGCAAGATATTCGCCCTTCTCGACCGAGAGATCCACACCGCGAAGAGCATGAAGCTCCTCAGTTCCCATTATGTATGTCTTCCAGAGGTTTTTCGTCTGTATCAGCATTTGGATTACCTTCTTATTCTTCTTCGCCGACAGTTTTTGTTATCTTTACATCTTCACCATGATCGAGCTTTCGCAGCATCCTGTATGGGCCAACTACGATTTTGGTGCTGTCGGAAGGCCCAATAGTGATCTCTATATTCCGCTGATCCGCGATACCGGTGGTGACCTGAACGAATGATGCCTTGCCGTCCTCTATGATGAATACGCCCTCGTATTCCTGATCCTCCGACTTATCATCTTTATCTTTGTCATCCTCGAGAGGTTCCTCTGCCGCTATCGCTCCGGAGTTGTCCGATGGTTCGGCATCGCTTTCATCGTCTTCATCCGGAAGCTCGTCCCGCATTACGACCGCCTGAATCGGCACATGAAGAACGTCGAGATGCTCATCCGTAGTGATATCGACTTCGGCGGTCATACCCGGTTTCACATGCTTGTACGCATCGACGAACTGCACCTTGACAAGGAAGTTCGTTACCTGATCTCCGGAAGAAAAGCCGGAGATCTTCGCCGCATTGCCAATCTCGGTTACGATTCCTGCGAAACTGGTGTCCTGGAATGCATCCACCGTGATCTTCGCTTTTTGTCCAAGCTCAACAGTGGCGATGTCGGTCTCATCGACTTCGGCCTCGACCTCGATCACGCTCAGGTCGGATACAGTCATGATGACAGTACCCGGGTTGTTCATGGTACCTACCAGCACAATCTCGCCAACCTCGGCATTCAGTTCGGTTACGACCCCGTTCATCGGTGCCCTGAGAATCGTCTTACTGAGCTGATCGTTTGCCTGTGTTACGCTGGCGCTGTACTGCTCAACCTGATACCCGGCCGATTCGTAACGCGCTTTGGCGACCTCATAGCCGGTCTCCGCGGAGATTTTCAATTCTTCGGACAGCAATCCCTGGGCGAACAACTTCTCGGCCCGATTTCTGCTCAATTCCGCTTCGAGCATGTTGGCTTCATTCTGTTTCATGGTTGCCTTAGCTGAGGATAGAGTAGCCTTGGCCATGCGGACGGCCGCTTGGTACCTGGTCTGATCGAGCTTCACGAGCAGGTCACCCGCTTTCACGGTATCGCCCTCCTCAGCAGGCAGCTGGACAATCGTCGCCTGGACTGACGCCTGGATCTTAACTTCAGTCTTGGGCTTGACACGCCCTGTCGCGGTCACCTTCGATATGATGTCTCCGCGTTCAACGAACCCGGCGGTTACTTCGCGTCCTTTCTCCGAGGATCTGGAGAGGTTGACCACGACCAAAACCACCACTACCAGCGCTGCGCCGAGGATAATGAAAAGTTTCTTCTTTGACTTTTTCTTCCTGACGACTTTGTTCGGCTGTTCTACATTATCTGACACGGTCGGTCACCTTCTTTCGTCATTCAATGATTCCCATAACTGTCTTTAGTCGCGCAACTGCGAGTAAGTAATTGTACTTGCTGTCAACCTGGTCTGATTCAGCTGTTCTCAGGCTGACTTCGGCGTCGAGGATGTCAAGTATCGTCGCTGCGCCGAGAGTATATTTCTCCTGAGCCAGTTTGTAGTCTTCTTGTGCCGAAGCGAATTTCTCGTCGGATAGCTCACGCGCCTTCAATGTTTCCTGGAGGTTTAAGTAGGCTTCTCGTGCTTCGAGTTCCACGGCTCGCTTCCAGTCACTGACTCCGTATTCCGCACTGTGCAGATTTGCCTTGGCATAGTCATTTCGCTGCTTAGTCATAAAGCGATCGAAAATATTGAAACTCAGGCGCCCGCCAATAGTAGTGGTGTAGTTTCTGCTTAACCAGTCATCCATTTCACCGAGTTCAGGTCCAACCCAGTACTTGCTGGCCGAAAGACTGAGAGTTGGCAGGTAATCGCTTTGAGCATTCCGCAGGCCATGTTTTGCAGCGCTCAAGTCATCTTGTGCAGACAGATAGCCGGGATTGCTGCGCAGGGACTGA
Organism: Candidatus Zixiibacteriota bacterium; assembly: GCA_030631455.1. Classification (GTDB taxonomy): domain Bacteria; phylum Zixibacteria; class MSB-5A5; order JAABVY01; family JAHJOQ01; genus DAOVLC01. The sequence continues at coordinate 2,034 of DAOVLC010000088.1, read as the reverse complement.
GCGCTTACATCTGAAAGAGAGTAATCAACGTCAGATATCTCGACGTCTTTAACTCTGATCTCCTGATCCACAGGCTCACCGATTGCATAGTTCAGATTCGCTTGTGCTTTGCTGACGCGATTCTCGGACGTGAGCATATCGAGCTGTGCCTGCGAGAGAGATACCTTCGCCTTCAACACATCAGAGCGTGATGCCGACCCGAGTTCATATTTCGTCTGGGCGATCTTCATCAGCTCCTGCGTCCGTTCAAGCGCCTTTTGCGTGATCTTGAAGGTTGCGTGTGCCTGAAGCAGACTAAAATATTGCGACTTGACATTGTATGCCGCATTCAGTTCCTGCTGTGAGACCCTATTTCTATATGACGAGACGTTTGCTCTCGACCTTGCAAGATTGAAGAAATTGCCGAACCCATCAAAAAGCATCAGACTTGCATCGAGGGATGCCTGATAGCCATGAACATCCTGGGAAAACTCCCCTACGACAAACTCCCCGGTGACCGGGTCCTGGAACGACGTCCACTTTTGGTGGCTGTAAGATCCGGATATTCTCCAGTTCAGGTCGGGCAGGAATGCTCCCTTGGCGGCAAGTGCATCCGCCTTCGCCTGTTCGAAGTAGCCTCTGGTCTGCACAAGTGTCAAGTTCGTTTTCAGCGCTTTGTCAATGCACTCCTTCAGAGTATATACTTTGCCCTGTGCGTTAATCGTTACCGGTGCGGCAAGGACTGCAATCACCAGATAGAATGTGAGAGTTAGGATGGCGCTTTTCTTACATGGTCTCATTGTAGACTCCTATTGATTACTATAGTCCGAATCCGCCCCCGATGTAATACTCCATTGTGCTATTGATGAACACCCAGATCAACCAGAGGATCGAAATCCAGACGGCGATCTTCTTCACTGAAATCTTCTGAAGATACACGCCCATTCCAATTACCACGAGCGAAACCATCCAAATAGAAAAGATGTCGATGTTGTTCAGGAATGCGTACGTGAAAGATGAGGTGCTGTCGGATGGAAGAATGATCGCCAGGCTCGTGCGAATATCCAGCGTTTCCTTCGAATATATGAGTGGTACCTTTATGATGTTTTCGGGTATGGAGATCAGGCTGGAAAAAGCGTAGACATTCAACATCTTCCAGAATTTCGTCTCTCCGCCGAGAATAAGATTCCCGATCAAGAGCATTATTCCACCGGCAACGAAGACCGGGATGAATGCTGCAAGTGCCCCAAGTATCCACTGATACCACGGGGGATTCACAATTGATTCACGAGTGCTCTCGAAAATCTCTTCCTTTTGGGCCTCAGGGATTCTCTCGAACAACGGGCTGTTTTCCATGCCGCGAACTCGTTCATCCGCTATTATGGTCTTGACAAATGGATACGACGCCAATCCGATCAGGAATACCAAAATCACCGGCGCGATCCACGCCCATTTGCTGGTTGCTAAGCTTGCGAAGACCTCTTTGGGTGAGTAGAAGATATTGATGAACCTGAGATACGGGCTCATCTCTACAGCCGCTGTGCTGCTCTCTTCGATTCTACCTGACTCCATAGCTTTTTTCCTTTCCAATCTTCAACTTATTACTGACGATTCACAGGGTCAAAAGTTTCAAAATTGAGACTCCTCCATCTCCGTTCATTCCATTTATATACAATCATGTCAACTCGTTATTCAATCGCAAAGTTCCTGTCTCACGATTAGGTCACGAATCCACTCATGCTCTGGTGCTTCAGCCGATTCTTATCGCATCTACATCGCATTCCGAAAAGACGATCAGGTTTCCCGAGTCTATCGATATCGATACAACCTGCGCAGTCGCCTTATTGCTCAGTCCGAGTGATCCCGGAGACAGGTCCGCGCCGTCGACTTCCCATTTCGTACCCTTCAGGCTCAAGCCTTGTACCCGATCCCCGAAGGAAAACACCGACACTGTGGAGTCCTGCTCGCATTCGATTTCGCACCTGCATATACTATTGGACAAGCCAAAGGTTGTGAATGTTTCGTCTACGATAAAGAGTATGCCGGGATAATTGG
>DAOVLC010000311.1 GCA_030631455.1 Candidatus Zixiibacteriota bacterium | reverse complement strand
CGGAAGATCGCCGTTGCGCGGAATAAATGGATCACTTAGGTACAATTGCCTTCTTGATTCGCTTCAATCCCTTCAGGAACCTGCGCAGTTGGTCCCTCTGAAAACTCAAAGCTTCAACCGCCTGATCCTTTGTCATCGCTTGGTTTTTCCACATCTGAATTATGTTGTTAACGTAACTCTCTCCTGCCAGAGACATGACGTTCACAATGGAGTTCAGTAGTTTGATATCTTCGTTGTCTTCAAGATTCTTGAAGAGATAACCTTGATCGAAGTACCTATCCAGAAAATGCCGCATATACGAGGAATAATTGAGGTAGCAGAAGAAGACTCTGCTGCCAGCAGATACATAGTCTATTGTTGACTGCAAATCATCGATTTTCTCCTCTAGGAAGCTCTCATTGAAATCGAACTCTCGTTTGACGTTTGTCTCCAGTGATTTCCTGATGCTCCTCTCGCGCAGCCAATTCTGAACCGGGAATGCTACTATTGAAAGACCGAAACCCAGTACTACGCCAGCGAGTATCGAAAGAGTGTTATCCCAGAAATCCATTGCCTACCCCTCCTCTGGATTAGTGCCGTTGTATTTCCTATCCAGAATAAGCGATACACGAATCTTGGTCAAGCATATACTAGATAGTGCGCTTCCTAGGATTCCACTAAAGTCCGCATGGAGAATAGGCAGAACCGCTCCGCTTCGCTCGGGTTTTGCCCTACAACTCAAGATCCAGACAGGTAGGAGGCAGAACCACTCCGTTTCACTCCGGGTTCTGCCCTACAATTCAAGATCCGCGAGGCAATAGGCAGAACCACTTCGCTTCGCTTGGGTTCTGCCCTACAATCTGACTCGCCAATACTCCTCAAAGATGTTGCAATGATAACGGTCTTTTCGTATTATGAAATGTTTTATGGTACTTTTCGATGATGTCAGGGAGAATGTCGCGCGGCTGAGGCGCGAGATAGACCAAGGCCTTGAACGGTCAGGGCGGACGGGTGATTCCGTGGCTATCGTGGCTGTGACGAAGAGGTTTCCCCCAGAGGCGATCAACGCGGCTGTTGCGGCCGGTATTACCGATATAGGCGAGAATCGCGTTCAGGAGACATCAGAGAAGAAGCCAAAAGTCGACGTCGAGTGCCGATGGCATCTGATCGGTCACCTGCAGAAGAACAAGATAAACAAAGCGCTTGAATTGTATGACATGATTCAGTCTGTCGACTCTTATGAACTGGCGGATGCGATAAACACGCGAACTGATCCACCTGTCGAGATTCTCCTGCAGGTGGACTCGTCGGGTGAGGAAACAAAATTCGGCCTTGACCCGGAAACGCTGATCGATACGGCGAAGAGGATCAGCATGCTCGATAAGATACAGATACGAGGCCTTATGACAATCGGACCTCTGACAGATGACGAGACCAGAATCATGCATAGTTTCAAGATGACCAGGTCGCTTTTCGAGGAGCTGCGGGATATGTCGCTTCCCAACTGTGAAATGAAATTCCTCTCGATGGGCATGAGCGGAGATTACAGGATCGCTATCGAGGAGGGCAGCAACATGATCAGAGTCGGCACTGCCATATTTGGTGAGCGAACTTGAGATTGGTGAGTTAGACCATGGATCAGCTTATAGAGAAAATTCAAGAGAGCGTAGCCGATATCAGGAAGCATACTGATTTTACTACCGATATCGGCATAATCCTCGGCACCGGTCTCGGATCGATTGCTGACAGGATCGAGGAACAGGCCTCGGTGTCATATGAGGAGATAACCCACTTTCCGCTTTCAACCGTCGAGTTTCACGCTGGCCGACTGATTTTCGGCAGGCTCTCGGGCAAGAAAGTCATCGCTATGCAGGGGAGGTTCCACGTCTACGAGGGCTACTCTATGCAGCAGGTTGCCTATCCTGTTCGTGTGCTCAAAGCTCTTGGCGTCAAAACTCTGATTGTGTCAAACGCGAGCGGCGGGCTCAATCCTGAACTGGACGTAAGCGATATCGTCCTGATCACGGATCATATCAATCTTTTAGGTGGGAACCCTCTCATCGGCAAGAATCACGACGAACTCGGAAACCGTTTTCCAGATATGTACAACTGCTACAATACCGATCTTGCGGAACTCGCTAAGCGATGCGCACGGGAAGGTGAGATTGGATTGAAAAATGGAGTCTATATTGCTGTAACCGGGCCGAATCTCGAAACTGCTGCGGAGTACCGTTTTCTCAGGACAATTGGCGGAGATGTCGTCGGCATGTCCACTGTGCCTGAGGTGATCGCCGCACGCCATCAAGGGACGAAAGTTCTTGGCTTTTCGATAGTTACGGATATGGGTCTGCCTGACGAAATGAAACCGGTCAGTGTCGAAGAAATCATAAAAAACGCAGGCAAGGCAGAGCCCGATCTTACTCGGCTAATCGAGGCTGTCGTTGCCGAGCTGTAGCAAAAAGATGTGTTTAAAGTTTGACAATTGTTTATATTCTCGGAAGTTGGACAGAGGTTCGGGCAAGCCGAGAATGAGCTCGGCGTTGCTATGAAGCCTTTCGTTCGAATCGGGGAATGTCAATCCGCGGAGGTGCTATGCGTACCCGTGAGTTGAGAAGATACGAGAAGCTACTTCTGGAGAGAAGGAAGGAAGTCCTTCGCGAGATGGGGCTGCTGCGCAAGTCTGTTGCAAGTGCAACCACCAAGGAAGCCACCGGGGATCATTCGCAGTACTCGTTCCACATGGCTGACCTGGGTACGGACGCCATGGAGAGGGAGAAGACGTTCCATTTCGCTTCCAAAAGCCAGCGTTTTCTGTACCATATTGACGAAGCACTGCACCGTATTAAGGATAAGACGTACGGAAAGTGCATCAAATGCGGTAATCCTATTTCTCCCGACCGGCTGAAGGCTCTTCCTCATGCGCGCTTCTGTATCGAGTGCAAAGAGGAAGAGGAGCGCAACTCTGGTAAGTAGGGATCGCGGCGACCTATATGGAAAACAGTAAAGAGGTCGCTACTCGACAAACGGTGTGTACAAGACACATCTTCTATCTTCTCAGTCTTTTCATCTTCGTTCTTATCCTCGATATAATCACGAAACATCTGATTCTGACTGATTTCGAACTCGGCGAGTCGGTTCAGATTCTCGGAGATACAGTTCGTCTCACATACATCCTCAACCCGGGAGGAGCTTTCGGCCTTTCGATTGGTTCGAATGTGGTCTATCTCGTTGTGTCGCTCATTGTGATAGCGGTCGTGATCTACACGATGTGGAGATCACGACCGCTATCACACAGCAAGATCATCGATTTCTCACTGGCTGCGGTGGTCGGCGGCGCTGTCGGAAATCTCATAGACAGACTCCGATTCGGAGCAGTCGTTGATTTTCTCGATGTAGACATTCCCGATATCGACTTCT
>DAOVLC010000169.1 GCA_030631455.1 Candidatus Zixiibacteriota bacterium | reverse complement strand
ACCTGTTACCTATGTAACGGTACGGACACCCCTACCCGACAGTCTTGCGGCGTCATCCAATCGTCGGGTGCGGTGACCCGACGACACAGGCCACACTCGCTCGGGCGCACAAACTTAAGTGCAAAATAAATCAAAAAAAGACTTGGAACTTTTGACAAATATGTCGTTATAGTTACTGTGAATATGGTTTTCCTTGATTAATCCGCAGAAGCATTATTCGACTCATCGGTCTGATTTCGCTTAAGCATTAGTTAGGTGAATACCTGCGCAATAACGCGCAACAACAGGTCTGCCGTTGCGACACTGCATTTGAGCAGAGATTCGCAACTCGGTAGACAAAACCGGAGAGTAGAATGAATATCTACATCGGAAACCTGTCGTATGATACGGCAGAACAGGACGTACGCATGGCCTTTGAAAGCCACGGCGAAGTCACGAGAGTCAACATCATCAGTGACAAAGACAGTGGCCAGTCCAAAGGCTTTGGCTTCGTGGAGATGGCGGAGCAGCAAGAGGGCGAAGCGGCAATTCAGGCTCTTAATGAGTCAGAGATGCACGGCCGTACGATCAAAGTATCTGTGGCGAAACCGCGCCCTGAGCGTAACGATCGCCGGTAGATTAGCTTCTGATCGACATTGTAAGTTGATTAGATCGGTGGGAGGGCTTAGCCCTCCTGCCCGCCTATCGCAAAATATGCCGAGCCCTCAATGGATCGGCAAGGGAGGTTACGATGGGAAGTAGCAGAATGATGGTAACTAACTTCGATATCTCGACCACCGAGGAAGACCTGAAGGAACTGTTTTCTGTTCATGGTAGGGTCAGGCAGGTCGAAATCGTGAATGCTAAAGGTTTGGGATTCGTGGAGATGTTCAAGAAATCGGAGGCCAAGAAGGCTGTGGAGGCTCTCAACGGTTCCGAATTCAAGAGCAGCGTACTGAAAGTCCAGGAAGCTCGCCCGTTCAGTGATAGCGCCAGAAGACGCAGAAAAAGGCGATAGAACACGGGCACCATCCAGCTACCAACATACGATTTACACATCTAAGTGCACGGCGCCTTTCACAGGTGCCCCACGCATCGGGTCGGAATATTCACGAAATAGAATAGTCAAGCCAATGAATCCGGTTTCGTCGGTCATCGAGACTTGACCTTCGCGAGAAATGCAAGGCAGGATCCTCCTTGCTCGTCTTGAGCTTTCGGAAGAATCCTGCCTGTGTGAGAGGGAGTTGTATGTTAACTTGTCCAGACTTTGACGCCGTGTTTGCGCAGGAACGATGCCGCGGCTTCAATGCTCATCGGTTCCTTGTCGCCGATTGACCCAAGGAGCCCGAGAACCTGGCGCCGTGTCTGATCATCTGTCTTCTTGTTTGATAATTCCTGTTTCATAATCGTGACCTCCATCTTCCTCCGGTCGTGAGTTCTGTTGCTTCTACTATAAGCAACGATCCGGAGACAAGAATTCGGAGAGATCGTGAAAAAAACTCAGAGAATTGTCAAGTCTCTACGTCCGGCCTCGCCGGTCTGCCTGTCCTGAGTTTTCGAAGGGCCTGTCCTGAGTTTTCGAAGGGCGAGATTTGACCTACTCAACTTTGTGCGGGAATGACAATGGAGCACCATGGCCGCGTGCGAAGAATCTGGTTGACATTGTCGATAGAGTGACTTTACATGATGTAATGACGTTGTCTTGAAGGACTTTGCTTGTTTATTCGAAGGATAGCTTGTGGAATCTAGTGATCCTGAATTCGATGCAATCGCGATTAATGAGGCACAACTCATTCTGGCGGAGAAGAGAACGTCTTTGTCCGTGCTGCGAACCGGTATCGCCGTTCTTGTGCTACCGCTTTCGATCCTGAGTGTATTGATAGCTACATCGAGATTCTATGATTTCTCACAGGTCCTGGTTCTTATTATGCCAGTTCTGATTCTGCTTTTTCTCCTTGTGATTTTTGGCGTCTATCTCATCATTCGAGCCGCACTCAGAATGCGCCGCTACGACTGTCTCCTGAGAGAGATCAAGAAGAGGCACGGCTCCATCGCCGAGTTTATCGATTGATATCCGCTCTGCTGTCGGGTGCCCCGACCCGGCAGTCTTGCGGTGTCATCTAATCGTCGGGTGCGGTGACCCGACGACACAGCGCTTCCCGCCATGAATAGCGGGGCGCCCAGCTTGCTACAAAACCATTTTAAGCTTGATTGAAGTGGCCGGACAACCTATATTTTGCTACAACAGTAAGCTCAAGCCAACCTCGGCATAAGGTTCTGTGGCCTTGCTATGACTCTTTTCGGTCTCGCGATAGTCCTGATGCTCATCGTGTTTATCACGAAAGCTGTATCTGAGTATTTCAAAGACAGACGGGAGACACGCGAGCAGCTACGAGAGAATATGGGAGATGATGAGTTGCTGATTCGTGGTAGGGAACCGTCGCTTTTCAGGCGACTGATTCTCAAGCCGCGCTGTTGGTTCGCCTCACGGACGATTAACTCCTACGAAATGCTCGCGAGCGTTAATGCACGGGAGCACTCGATTCAGGTGAAGTTCTTCGTACCCCGGAGAGTGATCCATATAGATATTTTCACACAAGCGAAAGAAGCCGTACTTGTCGAAGAGATAAAATATCAGCTTCGCTCGGACAAGATACCGGGTGATTCATATGTGTCGTACAAAGATGTCGGTGCGGCAACACAAGTCCGCCTCTTCCCACCGAAGATCACCTGGATTGATGAAGTAACAGCTCATCTGAAGAAGCCGGTCGGAGACTTCGAGTACAAAGTCGAGGTTCGAGCAACGAACGACGTATGTTCTGATCTGGAATCCCTGACTTGGGCACTCAGTTCGCTTCAATTGTGTCAGTACAAAGAGGCGTTGGGCCACTTCCGTGAGTACGATAAACAAGCGGCACCTAATCCATTCGCTCTGTACGTAGCTGCCGAGGCCAACCATAAGCTCGGCCGTTCGTCTGAGGGCAAGAAGTACGCGCTCAGGACTGCGATCCACGGTATGTCAGACGCCGGCTCCGAGCTGTATCGTGAGATCGTGTCTGCGGAACCGCCTGAAACTGTCGAGGAAATAGATCGCTTGAAATCTGAGATGGATAGCTGGGCGATAAGTCCTGAATACGGCGTTGTATCCTTGCGCCGCACTGAGGAGACGACATTCGGGTTGGACAAGTTCTATCTTATCAATCGGAGTGAGCTACTGCTTGTTCGCAGGCCTGCGGCTGCGCGGTTGCTCCGGCTTCTGACATTCGATTACCCCTCGAGTCAGATACTGATGCATACCTCTGCACAGATCAGACGCACCAATGGAGAGACCGAGAATCTGTCCCTTGAATACTTTGACATATCGGAGAGCGTTGAACGAAATGTCTTCATACGGACAGTCAACGATTATACGGGCAGTTGGATTCTGCCCGATCTCTTCCCGGGAGACGTAATAGAATGGAGCCATCACCTTCTCTGCAGAGAGTTCGATCCCGTAGAGGATTCGACTCCGCACTTCCTGGCACGTTGGCGGTTGTGCCGAAGCACGATGCCACTGCTGGAGGGAAAGGCGACCTACATGATCCCCGAGGGTTTCCCGACCCGATTCTCATGCTCCGATGCCGGGCCTGAGATAACAGGAGAGTCATCAGAGCAGGATGGGCTAACGACTCAGTCCTACTCTCTGAAGAAATACGCCGCAACTCAGGGAGTAGGTTTTCCATACGTCGAATTTCTGTACAGGCCGAGTGTAGTTTGCTCGGCAGGCGCCGAATCATGGGAGACTGTCGCGAAGTCACTTGCGCAGGGATCGGTAGGGGATCTCGATTACCAGGATGATGTTCCGCCTGCGATTCTTGGGGCCATGGATTCATGTCCCGACAGCACTTCTTCTCTCGAACATGCTTTCTACTGGGTTAGGGATAAACTGAAGTACGGTTCCTTCAATGAGACAGGCGAGCGAATAGGAAAGGAGAAGAGGGCATCGGCCATCGTAGAATCAGGATTAGCGGACTGCAAAGACAAGTCGTTTTTACTCCATCAGGTGTGTAGACATTTAGGCCTGACCGCTCAGTACCTGCTGGTCTCCAGTGAGTATGGCAAACTGTTCGTTGACCATCCGTCCGATCAATTTGACCATTTGATCATCAGAGTGCGAGTTAACGGTGGGTGGCAATACCTTGATGCGACCAGTTCCTATTCTGTGTTCACTGCACCACCAGTTCCTCTTCAGGGTATGAACGGTCTGGTTCTGGAGACCGGAGAGATAATAGCGGTTCCTGTTCCGGATTCGTCGGTCAACAGGATTGACATACAAGAAGAGTTTGACTCGCTGGACTCAGGATGGCTTTCTGGTGAATTCCATCTTCGCACGACCGGTCATGCCGCTCGGATGGCTGATGAGAACTGGAAGTCGATTTCGTTTGGAGGCGCCGGGCAGCAAGCTACCGCACAATCCTTCTTGCAGGCATTTATGCCGTCTGTTATCGTCAAGGAGCATCACAGGCTGTCAGACACATCCACTTCCGATGAATTGAAAGTATGGGGCAGGGAACTGAGGTGCCGCCTTACTACCATGGGTGGCTTTGAAGTCGGAATGCTGGAGTGGAACAATCCGATCCAGTCCATTTACGACTGGAGATCTCTTCCGGCTGATAGTTGCTTCGCATTCCGTATGCCATGCAGAGTAGATTTTGATATTACGTTCATAGGCGAGTTGGCTCAGAGGCTTAATGCAACGTCTCATGAACTCTCACTGGATAACGAATTGTGTTGCGTATCGACCCATCTGGCCGAGACAAGTGACTCTCATAACATCAAGCGACGAATAACGATCAAAGATAAGTACGTCACCAAAGAGAACTCTCAATTGTTAGAACCAACTATGGAGGT
>DAOVLC010000148.1 GCA_030631455.1 Candidatus Zixiibacteriota bacterium | reverse complement strand
GATCCGCATCTGGCTGTACTTTCAGTAAACTGCGTCGTGGATCGTGAAGCTAAAACGTACGATTCCGACCTGGTCTCTTCCAGAGCACCTCGCTCGGGAACAACCGATACAGCATTGTCTGGTCTCCAACCTGTCCGATGTAGCTGCGTTGGTTCTCGCCTGGCTGGGCGTGAAAGGTTCCGCCATGCCGGCCACCAAGCGCTCGACCTATGGATACAAGCGGATTGAAGTGATGACCGCTATGCTCTCGGCGGTAGCGCTGGTGGTGATTGCGATTTTTATTATTCACGAAGCCTACCTGCGGATGATCGACCCACAACCGATCACTCACCCCCGGCTTTTCTTGACCGTGGCCGTAATAGGCTTGATCGGCAATATTGTCTCGGTCTGGCTGCTACACAGTGAGAAGGGCAAGTCGCTGAACATGAAGGCGGCTTTTCTGCACATGGCGTACGATGCGGTGTCGTCGGTCGGCGTGATTATCGGCGGCATCATGATCCTGCTCACCGGCTGGGTGATAATCGACGTCATCCTTTCCTGCCTGATCGCGCTGGCTATCGTATACTCATCCTATTCGGTGATAAAAGAGGCGCTGTTGGTCTTTCTGGAGGCAGCGCCGGAAGGAATAGACTTCGACGCCGTACTCGAAACAATCGAAGATATAAACCGCGTTCAGGATTGCCATCACCTGCACATCTGGTCGCTTTCATCGAAAGAAGTGGCGTTGTCATGTCATGTCTGTATCGATGAATCGGATTTTCAAAACGGCCCTGAAGTTATTGCAGCAATCAATCGGATGCTGCATGAGAAGTACTCCATCGGGCATGGCACCATCCAGATCGAGAAGGTTCGATGCGAACTTAACGGTCTCACTTGCAACAATCAGGAGCAATCACATAAATGACCACGCCGGATAAACTGGTTAAACTGGAAATTGTCGATTTGGCATTCGATGGTAAATCGGTAGCGCATCTCAACGGAAAAGTCGTTTTTCTCAAAGGCGGCCTGCCCGGCGAAACGGTCGAGGCTGAAATTGTTCAATCGCGGCGAACCTTCGACAAAGCGCTGGTCCACCGCATTATCAAAAAGTCCGAACACCGGATCGAGGCTCGCTGCAGTCACTTCAACCAATGTGGCGGATGCACCTGGCAGGACCTTGACTACGAGCAACAACTTTTGTTCAAACATAAGCAGATAGTCGATTGTCTCGAAAGGTTAGGCGGGTTCAAGGACATTGAAGTGGCCCCCTTGTTGAGGGTAGAGGAGCCATTCTGGTATCGCAACAAGATGGAGTTCTCGTTTCATGTCGACGATGATGACACTCTGCGTCTCGGTCTGCACGAACGGGGGCGGTTCGACCGGATATTCGATCTCTCCAAATGCTATTTGCAGTCGGAGTTATCCAACCAGGTGGTGACATGGGTGCGCAACTTCGCCCTTGAAAACGACATCTCTGCATACAATGTAAAGACGCACGAAGGATATTTACGCTTTCTGGTGATCCGCGAAACCGCCCGCACTGATCAGTTGATGGTCAACCTGGTAACTAACCAGGGGGATTTTCCGGACGTAGACAAGCTGGTGGCCGAGATGACCTCAGCCATCCCCGAGATTACCACAATAATCCACAACCGCACCGGGAAGGTCTCGAACGTAGCGGTCGGTGAAACAGAAGAGATTCTGTTCGGGCCGGGCTATATCGAAGAGGAACTATCCGGCCGTCGTTTTCTGATACGCGCGAATTCGTTTTTCCAGACCAATTCACTACAGGCTGAGAAGCTGTACGGAGTGGCCTTCGAGATGCTCGACCCGAAGCCGGATGAGCGTGTCCTGGACTTGTTTTGCGGCGCTGGGACTATCGGTATTCTGTTGGCCGACAAGGTCGCCGAAGTGCTCGGAGTGGAGTTAGTCGAGGATGCGATTGAAGCTGCGAGCCGGAACGCCGCGATTAACGACATCGACAATATAACATTCTTCTGCGGACATGTGCGCGACTTCTTGAAACAGACACCGCCGGAGCAACTCGGGCAACCGACTGTTATAGTCGACCCACCGCGCGCCGGGTTGCATCCCAAGGCTATTAAGCGAATAATCACAGTGCGACCGGAGAAACTGGTGTATATATCCTGCAACCCAGCAACTTTCGCCCGAGATGCCAAACTGTTGACAGAGGCAGGTTATACTTTGCCGCAGGTGCGACCGGTTGACATGTTTCCACACACAATGCATATCGAACTAGTGGGGCGTTTCTACCGTAGTTAACATGAGACTATTGGCGTACGCTGTTTGTGCCGATCACCATATGAAGGAGAAAAAATGCTTCGTAGAATCGTAATCAGCTTTGTTTTGATCTCGCTTTTCATTGGATTTCCGGGAGCCCCGGTCAATGCCAAGAAGAGTCGGACCTTTCAGAACGTTTGTCTGGAGGTTCTTGAAACTCTGCAATCTTTCTATCCGGTGCGAGCGACTGAGATGGGTATCCACGCTCATGACTTTCACTTGGCCGACTACTCCTCGAAGTCGGTCAAGAATATGATCAAGAAGCTGAAAGAGCATGAGAAGGCGCTCTACAAGTACAAGAAAAGCAACCTCCAAGACTACCAGCGCTTAAACTACAAGCTGGTCAAATCGTATCTGGATATCGCTCTTTTGGACCTCGAGCGAATACGCTGGCACAAGATTTCGCCGCAACTCTATGTCGATGAAGCTGTCCAGGGTTTGTATTCGCTGACGATTTCCTCCCACGCCCCGCTGAATGAAAAACGGGTAGCTATGGTGGCTCGCATGAAGGCCGTGCCGGGGCTGTTTGCGACCGCTAAGAAGAACCTGAAAAATCCGCCGCCGATATACATTGAGGCAGCTCAGGAGTCTTTGGAATCGGGGCAGGTCTTTTACCGCAGTGTGGCCGGAGAACTGATGAGCGAATTTCCCGAGCAGGCGGATCAAATTCTGAAAGTCTCCACCGCTGCGCGCGAAGCTATGACCGACTTTACTTTCTGGCTCTCGGAACTTCAGCCTGGTGATCCCACAGCCTTCGCGATCGGCAAGAAGAACTTCGATTACAAATTGAGCAACGAGTACTTTCTCGACTTTGAGTCGGACTCATTGCTGCGGATAGGTAACAGGCTCCTGGCCGAGGCGGACTCAGCGTACCGAACATACGCAGCCAATATCGAGGAGAACCACCAGAACGGATCCGATTCAGTCTATGTACCACCAAGTTTTTCTCGAAACGATATCCTGGCCTACTACTCGTGGGAGACCGCTCAGGTGCGGCTCTTTCTTGAGGAAAGTGAATTCATCACGGTACCTGACGACATCGCGCCGGTGAAAATCGTCGAGACGCCCGCCTTCCTGCGCACTATGATTACCGGGATTGCCTACCAACCAGCCGGACCATTTGACAGCGCACAGCAGGGTGTTTTTTACGTTCGCCCAGTACCCGAAGATTTGGACCGCCGCCAGCTTGAGGCGCGTTTTCGGTATTCGCATCGGCGCGGTTTCCGAGGGTCCATTGTGCACGAAGCCTACCCGGGGCATCATTTGCAAATGCAACTGGCCGGTCGGCATCCCGACCCGGTCCGACGCTGGGCATACAACATTATGATGATCGAAGGTTGGGCCTTGTATTCTGAAGAAGCGATTTACCATCACGGCTTGTTCGGCGAAGAGGATCCCGTGCAGTGGCTGGGTGTGCTGGGGGGGATACGTTTTCGCGCCATGCGCATCGTGGCCGATGTCATGTTGCATACCGGGCAGATCGGTTTCGATGAGTGTGTCGACTGGGCCTGTGATGTCCTGCAGATCACCAGTGAGTCGGACAAGCAGTTCGTGCGCCGAGAGATTCGACGCCACACTTTCTCGCCGACCTATCAGATGTCCTATCTGATGGGCAAGCGCGAGATCATGAAACTGCGCGAGGCAGCTATGGCCCGCGACGGCGAGGCTTTTGACCTGCGCGCCTTCCACGACGCTCTTTTGGCCGAAGGCTCGGTTCCGCCTGCCCTGATGTGGGATGTGTTAGGGTTGTAGGCGGGCCGCTCGTCTAGAATGGCGACACCGATATCAGGGATATTACTTACCACGTTGACGCAACGGTGCGGAGCCAGCCACCGAGTATGCGAGATAGGAGTATCGTTTAGTCTTCTGATCCGATGTCGGAAAGGCCTACATCACCTTCTAAGCAAGTGTAGAAACCGGGTGTGATAACCAATGTACCCTCCAGTAGCTGCAGTAGGGATTGGGCATACTTCGCTTGTTCATAAATCTCCCAGAGAAGTTTGCCTTCCCGTAAAGGGACCCGATGCCTAACGTAGATTGGAGACCCTCCATCGTAGATTCTGACACTTCGAGATGTGTTTATGAAATCAAAGTAGTTGTAATTGGTGAGTCGTGCTATATGTAGCATATGGAGTCGCTCGGAGTCGATTCCGAGAGAGTCATCGGCGGATCCGTAGCGGAACTCAAACGTTAATGTGTCCGAGTCAAGAAAGTCGTAGACAGTATTCAGAATCAGCAATGTGTCTGAAGATAAATAGACATTGTAGAAAGTGTCGGGGTATGCATGGCCGATCTGAACAATCATACTGTACGCTCCACGGTCAATCCGGACATCAAACCTCGATGAATCATCAGTCCCAATCGCAAATGTGTTGCCTGCAAGGCTCACGAACTTAACGATGGCTGTTTCACCGGTCCACACTGTGTATCGTGGTTCCGGGGTTGAGTACATAATGGAATTCACTTCACAATACCATGCCAAAACCTCGCCGGTGACTCTTATCGAATGATCGGGACAACTGTTGTAGATGTTTTGCTCTGTACAGGACATGAGCATTAGAACTGCGATTATGGCCGCTACTTTTCTTGCTGACAATCTGAGCACAGTGACCTCACACTGTTAAGTTGGATATTTCGACCAAGTCAGGCCTCTTTATCCAATAACGTATAACCATTCAAGGTGTGCAAGAATTAGTTACCCCCTGATAAGCACTCACCGTATATTGAAAGAGAAAGTGCGAACTGTTTTGTCCTACCAAACGAGCCGATAATATGTATGTGACTGGAACCATAATTATAATAGCGTCGCTTCTGGCGGCGATACTCTTGTTGCGGCTGCGTGTTCGCTTTGAGTTGGGTAGTGGTCGGCGAATACTATTC
>DAOVLC010000145.1 GCA_030631455.1 Candidatus Zixiibacteriota bacterium | reverse complement strand
TTCTTGAACGAACTTTCGACATGAATCAGTGCCAGCAGCAGCAGCGGATCATAGCCGTATTTGTGGCTCTGCTCGTAGATCACGTTTGCGAGCGTACCGATCTCAGATGGCCGCATACCAATCTGGAAATCCTCGATGATCTCGAGTATTTTTAGCTTTTCCTCGAGCTGCTCGATCTTCGATCGCTGGTACTGAATCAGCTTCTCATTCTCGTACTTGTCCGAGAGAAGAACAAAGATGGTCGCAGACTGAAAAACGTAGATCAGAGCGAATACGAAAGCGACCGATCGGGACATAGTCAGCCCGGGAATTCTCACCTTCCTGTCGTTCGTCGGCATATCTGCTCCTTTCAAACAGGTTCGGCGTAAAGGTCGTACGCTTCCGCGTCAGTTATGCGTGCATCGACCGCCGTGCCTCGTCGGAACTTGCCCTGAAGAAGCACGTGGCCATCCACTTCAGGTGCCTGGGAGGACAGGCGAGCCCACACCTTGCCTTCGCCAGCCGGGCAGTCGACCAACAGCTTCTCAACCGTTCCGATAAGTGCATGGTTCCTTCGCAACGATTGCTCCTGCACGAGACTCATCAGAGTGTCTATCCTTCGCGCGATTGTGCTTGCCCTTACACGCACGTTGGAACCGTACGCCTTCGTTCCCTCCTCGGGAGAATATCCGAAGACTCCTACACGTTCAATATCAAACTCTTCCTGAAAACGCAATAGTTTTTCGAAATCGGACGAGGTCTCTCCCGGATATCCGACAAGATAGGTCGTGCGCAGCATCATGCCGGGAACCGACGCGCGAAGCTTCATTATCAAGTCCTTGATTCCCGTTGACGTCACCTTGCGGTTCATTGCCGACAGGATTCGATCAGAGATATGCTGCAATGGCAGATCCAGATACGGCAGAACCGGTTTGCCTGATAACAGCACACCTATGATCTTATCGGTCAGTCCCTTCGGGTGCGCATACATGATCCTGATCGAGAATCGGCCATCGAGATTGGAGAGCTTGTCAATCAACAGGGGAAGCGACTGCTTGCCGTAAAGATCGCTGCCATAAACAGTCGTATCCTGCCCGATCAGGACAAGTTCTCTGACACCATGAGAAATGTGGTGCTTTGCCTCGTCGGCAATGTCTTTCATCGGGCGACTCCTATGGTGTCCCCTGATCTGTGGAATCGCGCAGTAGCTGCACATATTATCGCACCCATCGGAAATCTTGAGATACGCGAAGCTTCTGGGCCTGCTCACAGGGTAGACATCGGCTACCTGATAGCATTTTGTCAGCCTGCCGGTGAATGTCCGCTTGCCATTGCCCGAACTTACGATGTTCAAAATGTTCTTGAGGTCGGCGATACCGAGGAAGTGGTCGATCTCAGGAATACCGGCCGATAGCTCTTCCTTGTAGCGTTGGGCAAGGCATCCGGTCACGATCAGGACTTTCGGACAGCCCGATTCTTTGTATCTGGCAAGCTCGAGTATCTCCTGAATCGATTCTTCTTTCGCTTCCCGAACAAAACCGCACGTATTGACGATCATGAAGTCCGCACGCGCGGGTGAGGCGACAAGTTTGCAGCCGGCCCTTTGCAGATATCCTGCCATTATGTCGCCATCGACTTCATTCTTGGGACACCCAAGATTTCGTATGAATGCTTTTGGGCTCATGGCGGGATTCACGGAAGGCGTACTTCTTCGACACCTTCAGGCGTCTCAAAGAAAAACACATCGTCAGGCAGGCCCCTGTCGATCTTGAGGTTGGAGAAATCTATGATGATATTATTGCCATTTATGTCGACGTAAGAGGCCCTGTGTGTGAGGAGATCTTCCCTGCCGATATAAAGTGTCATCTGCTGGATAAACTCGTCCTTCTCTTCGCAGACAAGTTGGATGGTTATGCATTCGACCTTGCTAATAGCTGTGTCGGGCAAGAGATTCGAAGTGTACGATTCCCGGAATGTAAAGAGGTAATCGCTCGGTCTGACAATATCTCTGCTCTTGGCTACCTTGTCGATCGTGACCTGCTTGTTCTCTTTGGAGTAAACCCAGAGCATCTTACCATCAGAAACGATCGTTTGCTCGTCGGTTTGCACGCGGAATCTGTCCCCGCTTCCCAGGAACATCTTTCCCGATGTCCGCTCGACTGCGGCGAACACACCGGAGTGAACCTCCTGTACGAAATCAACGGCCAGGTCGGACAGTTTGTCATATCTTTCCTGCAGCTCTGTGAGTATTTCCTGCGGGTCATTGCCTAATCCCTGCGGCACACAGAGCAACAGCAGCAGGATCGACGATATGACGTATCTTGTCACCATAGGCTTATTCACACTCCATTATACAAAAAAAGATACGGAATTGCTCACTGATTCTTCAATATTCTGCTGAGATAGGTCTCATCGACAAGGACTTCGCGTGCCTTAGAGCCATCGTAGACGCCGACAATCTTCTTTTCTTCGAGTTGATCGATCAGCCTTGCGGCTCTCTGATAGCCGATTCCGAGCCGTCTCTGCAGAAGAGATACGGAACCCTGCTTGTGTCTGATAACCAGTTCGGCGGCTTCCTTCAGAAGGGCGTCCGTTCCCAAATCGGCTTGACGCTTGGCGGAGGCTTCCTCGGTGAAATTGTCGATCTTGGGCACCTCGACCTGTTGTTCCTTCAGAGTCTCCATGATTCTGCCCGTTTCCTCGGATGAGATGAACGCCCCGTGAATCCTTATAGCCTCGGGCTGTCCTGAAGGCAAGTAAAGCATATCCCCGTTGCCGAGCAACTTCTCAGCACCGTTTCCGTCGAGTATGGTCCGCGAGTCGACCCTTGTCGCGACCTGAAACGCAATCCGCGCAGGAAAGTTTGCCTTGATGAGTCCTGTTATGACATCGACCGATGGCCGCTGTGTGGCAAGAACCAGATGAATGCCGACTGCTCTAGCCATCTGTGCTAGTCGTGTAATGAGAGTCTCTACGCGGGTAGACGCATTGCTCATCATGAGATCCGCAAGTTCATCGACCATAACCACAATATACGGTAGCTTCTGGTCGCCGCCGACCTTCTGGTTGTAGCTTTCGATGTTCCTGACGTTTTCCGATGCGAGTTTTTTGTACCTTTGCTCCATCTCAGAGACAGCATCGTTGAGAAGCCTCTCCGCCTTGCGAGGAGTGGTCACAACCGGGCGTTCGAGGTGAGGGAGACCCTTGTAAACCGAGAGCTCGAGCATCTTCGGATCGATAAAGAGGAACCGAAGGGAGCTCGCGGAATGCCGATAGATAAGGCTGGTGACCAGCACATTGAGACAAACGCTCTTCCCGGAGCCGGTGGCACCGGCCACGAGAAGATGTGGCATTGTTGTCAGATCGGCAACATATGGTTTGCCCGAGGTTGTCCTTCCGAGCGCGAGCGGGAGTTTCAAGGAATTCTTGCTATATTCTTCTGATTGTAGAATATCTTTCAAATACACGAATTGAGGCTGCCTGTTTGGAATCTCGATTCCGACCGCAGCTTTGCCCGGTACAGGTGCGATGATCCTGATTCGTTTCGCACGTAATGCCAGCGCGAGGTCATCGGACAGGTTCACAATCTGATTGACCTTGATGCCGGCAGCGGGTTTGAACTCGTAGCGGGTGATCACAGGGCCGGGGTATTTCTCAACCTTGCCGTCGATCGCTATCCCGAATGTCTTAAGTGTGCTCACAAGTTCGTCGACAGTCTGCTGCAACTCTGACGAGCTCACCGACTGGGCCGGTTGGGGATTGTCATCGAGAAGATCGATATCAGGATATTGGTATTCACCCGGTTTTGGTGTGTTGGCAGTTTGGCGTAGAATAGTCTTCTTCTTGCCGTTGGTGTTTGGCCTTTTGCCTGCAGAGTTTTCTTTCTTCGCGAGCACTTCGTCCCGAATTCGCCCATAGTCGGCCACGAAATTTTCCGGTGGAGGGGAAGTCTCAGATCGGTCATTAGATTGGTCGGTCTCAGCATCCTCTGACGGTTCATTTTGATAACCGGGCTTGAGGAAATCGAAGTTGAATTCTCGTATCCTTTGCCAGAGCGGTTTCCTGGGTTTGCGTAATTTTGCACGGCCGGGTTTGGCACCGGCAGCCGTGGCCTTGCCCCTGTCTTTGCCACTGGTGTTCCGAAATCTCGCACGTAATCGCTTCATCGAGTCCTTCAGTTTCTTCTCCCAGCCTTGCGGTCGCCATTCAATCAGGAGCGAGACAAAGATCACGGCGGACACGACGCAGATGAGCACTGTGCCCACAGATCCGAAAACCCTGAGTAAGAGGCTCGATACGAGATGCGACATCAGCCCACCGAGCGAGTGGACATAGTCGACATTGCGGATCGGAGGTGTCACCGCTGATAGTGCAACGAGCGTCGATATTGAGAAAAGAATCCCCGATGCATAGTATAACCGCTTGAATTGCCTCTGATTGTCCCATTTCAGAAGGAGCTTGAGCCCCCACAGACCAGACCAGACCGGGATGAAGAATGCCAGAAGTCCGAAAAAGTGGTACGCAAAATGCGAGAAGACCATGCCTGCATAGCCGATATTATTCTCCGGAGTCTGGTCGAGAAACGCCGTCATTGAACCAGGCATGAACAACTGCTCGTCGCTACGTGAGTTGGTTGCAAGGCTCGCCAGAGTGAGCAGCGCAATGAGCAACATCAGGAGCCCGATAATCTCCTGTTTACGCTTCGGAGAAATCCTGTCAAGGCGGAACACATTCTTCAGGAAACGCGGTATCATGATCGAAATCTACGTTCGGGCTGTCACAGCGTCAACATAAATAATATACTCGGAATGACGTGTGAACCTGATCGACTGGTCAATCATAGAGCGTGCCGCGCAACGGAGATTGCGACTTCTCGATTTTCACTTCCGGTAGCTGTTTGAGGAAGATTTTGAAATAGTATCCTTTGCGGCTTCCATTCGGATGCCAGGCGAACTGCGCCTCCCAACAGCGCATATCTCGGGTGACTCTTATTGAGCGGTCGATAATCAATTTCCTTCGGATATCGTAGTTTTGCGAAATAGCCACGCTGAAACTCTCGGTCAGGTTGAACCGGGCGTTGGCAGTGATCCAATGAGTTATCGACTTGGATATATCGCCTGCGGCGGCTCTCCGCGTCTCGCCGTATCGGTAGCGGACCGACATGTTCCAGGGTCTCGCGGCCGACCGTCCCGGGAAGGCTCGATCC
>DAOVLC010000207.1 GCA_030631455.1 Candidatus Zixiibacteriota bacterium | reverse complement strand
GATATTAGCCAGCGTCTCCACGTTGTTGATGCAAGTCGGACAACCGTTGATTCCTTTCTCGATCGGATACGGCGGCCGTTGGCGAGGCTCACCCATCAAGCCTTCGATAGACTTGATAAGAGCCGTCTCTTCACCGCATACGAATGCACCGGCACCTCGTACGATCTCGATGTCAAAGTCGATGCCCGTGCCAAGGATGTTCTTGCCCAGAATGCCGAGATCGCGTGCCCGTCGAACCGCTATGAGCGCATGCTTGACTGCAAGCGGGTATTCACTGCGAACATAAATGAAGCCTTGGGTAGCGCCGATAGCTATACCGGCGATAGTCATACCTTCGATGATAGAATGGGGATTGCCCTCCAGAAGACTTCGATCCATGTAGGCCCCCGGATCGCCTTCATCAGCATTGCAGACCACATATTTCTGCCCTCGACCGCTCGTGGAAGCACGAGCAAGTTCCCATTTCTTGCCGGAGGGAAAACCAGCACCACCACGCCCCCTAATGCCCGATTTCTGAACTTCATCTATGATCCACTCCGGATCGGGATCGGACAGCACTTTCTCAAGAGCAGCGTAGCCACCCTGTTCGATATAGCTGACAATCCGTATCGGATCAAGATTCTGATTATAACCCAGAATAGTGCGTGTCTGCTTCTTGAAGAACATGATGTCCGACTGGCAAGCACATATCGTTTGCTCACGGGAGTCCTTATAAATCAAATCGTCTACAATATAGCTGCCCATGGCTGCTTCGATAACCCTGGGGACATCCTCCATCTTCAGCTTCGGGTAGAGTTGATGACCCGGCTCCACAAGAATGAACGGATCCATTTCGCAGAACCCCTGGCAGCCTGTAATCCTGAGAGCAACCTTATATTGAAGGCTCCGTTCAAGCATGTATCTCTTGATAGCCCTGATGACATCATTGGAGCCGCTTGCCAGTCCCCCAGTCCCGGCACAAACGACGAGGGTGGGCCTATCGTACTGAACATCTTTCTCGCTGAGTATGCGGTGACGATGTTCACGAAGTTCTTCGACCGATGTAAGTTCTTTCATATCAGCGACTTCTCCTCACAAGGAAATACAGCAGCAGTTAATCGATTGTGGCACCGCCAAGGTCGAGTATGTGCCCCTTGCAGCCGCGGCGGGAGCATATCTGCACGACACCGCCTCCGCGTACTATCATCGGCACCATCAATGCCCCGCACTCTCCGCATTTAGCACCACCGATAAGCTCGGCGTGGCAGTGGGGACAGAACATCTGAACAATTGTGTCGGGTGGTATCTCGTACTCTGACGCTACGTTATAGCTGCCATAAAGGCTCGACAGCAACATTCGGCCATGCCTGTTTCCGAATGACATAGTCACTCGAATAACCGGCTGACCATCGATCAGATGCCGTGAATCCATCAGGCTGTGATTGCAGCGGGAACAACTGACCTCGATAGGGAACACTCGCTGGTCGGTCTCGATCTCAACAAGATCAAGACCTGCGCTTGCTTTTTCGAGGATTTCCTTGACCATCAATGTTTTTACCTTCGGGAAGTAGTGGCCATCGACAACAATGACAGGCCCAAGCGCGCAGGCCCCGAGGCAGTTGACGGTCTCAAGCGTGAATTCTCTGTCGGAAGTCGTGTCTCCCGGTTTCACATTGAGTTGACGCGAAACCTCCTCTGCGATAGCTGGTCCGCCGCGAACATGACAGGCTGTCCCAAGACATACTGAGATGAGATGTTTCCCGCGCGGTTTCAGACTAAATGCCCTGTAGAATGTTGCAACACCATAGATGTCCACCAGCGATCGACCGGTTTTCTCGGCCAATTCTCTCAGAGCTTCCTCAGGCAGATAGCCATACTTGGATTGGATTTCCTCGAGACTTGAAATCAGACCGCCATGTCCCACTTGATTGGCTTCCTGTACCTTCGAAATGCCGTCCAAACTCATTGACTTTCCTCCCAACTCCACGTTCGCGGTTGGCGATAGTAGTGCGCGGGGATCATCATTCGTATTCCTCGCAGTGCCAAACCCCACTCTCGGCCTTGGGGAGAGTGCAACTGTCACGATTCTCGCAGTTCACACACAGTCCTTTCAGACTTGTCTGCTCCCGAACTTGAGGCTCCACTCGTGTGACTAATGTGACAGTCTGCGCGAGAGAGGCACCATTGCCACAATCAAACATCTCGCAATACTGTGCATCCGTTCCACGGCTCATTCGATAGACACAGTCGGGTCTGTTAATACAGGTTGAGCAAAGGCCAACCGATCGAACTTCAGCGATACTCAACATTGTTACCTCCTCCAGCACTCCATTTCTTAGACAAACATTTAAGATTGGGAAGGACATGTCCAAATTCTGTCACACAACGGTCTTGTGGACCGCTCGTAGAAGGAGTGTGTTTTTCTGAGTCATGTCCTTCCCTGAATGTACTCCGTTCAAATTCACCAAGAGCATGTCGTTGTCCGACATGTTCATCATCTTCAGAGGAGTACTGAGCAATTCTGCTGCCAGAATCCATCCAGCATTTACACGCGGCGTGTTAATGTGTGAAACGCAACACCATTAAATGTACAAGTCACTGATTATCAATAAGTTCAACAAGTCGAAACGTGATAGGAAATGCTGAGCGAGGCGAGTTATTCAATGGTGAGATGTTTTGCCGAGCTAAGATAATCGGGTTATTCTGAACCACCGGGGAGATATTCCCCAGTATGGCGCTCTCAGGACCTAAACAATCCGTATCTCTTAAGCCTTATGACGAAGAGCCTCCCTGTCGATACTGAGTGTTTCTGCTGCAGGCGTTTTGTTGCCATTCACGCCAGCCAAGCCGCGACGAATGTTCCCGGCCTCTATTTCACAGCTCTCTATCATCCGGTTCACGAATTCGTCCCGTGAAGCCCGATTTACTAACAGTTCTCAGCACTATGTCATGAATTCCCAATCGGTTTCCTCTACGGGAAAAGGCCTCGCTCATTATATACTTTTTCCAGACGTGTAAGAGCCACTATATAGGCAGCTGTCCGCCAGTCGGTATCGTGACTTGCCGCAGCTTCCCGGACTTTAGCGTACGCGGAACTGATCCTCCTGGAGAGTTTTTTGTCGACTTCGTCAAGCTCCCAGAATTCGCTTCGCTTGTTCTGAAGCCATTCATAATAACTGACAATCACGCCACCAGAGTTACAGAGGATATCCGGAATCAGATCAATGTCCCTCTCCTTCAGAAGAACATCACCGTCCGGATCTGTAGGACCGTTGGCGCCTTCGGCCACAAGCCTGACATTCAGACGCGGCGCGGTTTCGGCGGTTATCTGATTTTCGAGTGCAGCGGGAATGAAGATGTCTGCCTTGATCGCAAGAAAGTCCTCACGGCTGATCGGCTCAGCTGTGTCAAACCCGCGGACGCCACCAGCCCCAGCCACATGAGAAACAAGTTCGCCCGGTTCGATACCATCGGGATTGACGATTGCGCCCGTGACATCCTCCACAGCAAGTAGCTTGGCCCCGAACCGTCTCAAGAGCCGGGATGTCCACGATCCGACATTACCGAATCCCTGAACGATATATGTTGCGCCATTCAGGCTAAAGTCATTATCCTTGGCCCACTCCAGAATATTGAAGACAACTCCTTGACCTGTCGCTTTGTCTCGACCAAGGCTGCCACCCAATTCGACCGGCTTGCCTGTGACCACATGTGTGCACGCCTGCCTCTCGTGCGGAGGCATTGTTGAGACGTACGTGTCTAAGACCCAAGCCATTATCTGAGCATTCGTATTCACATCCGGAGCAGGAATGTCATATTCGGGACCGATATTGTTGCCGAGAGCGAACGTGAAGCGGCGTGTGATCCGTTCAACCTCTCGTTGAGAATAGTTGGCGGGATCAAACTGAATGCCGCCTTTGGCTCCACCGAATGGGATGTCGGTAATCGCTCCTTTCCAGGTCATCCATGTCGCCAGGGCGCGAACCTCGTCGATGCTGACTTGCGGATGATACCGCAAACCGCCCTTGTATGGTCCGAGTACGTCATTGTGCTGAACCCGATACCCTGTGAACATCTCTATATGGCCATCATCCATCCTGACGGGGAAATGCACGATGATCTCATTGCTCGTCATGGACAGGGTGTTTCGAATACTGTCGTCCAGCCCCATCAGATCAGCTGCCTTGTCAAACTGCCGCGCCACACTTCCATAAAGGCTTGCCTGTGGTGCCCCTTCAATCCCTTTCGTGGAACTTGCTCTAATAGTCATTGTACGCTCCTGAGAATTACCTTCACCTATTGCCACGCCCGTAGCACGTGCATCGCCGAGTGGCAGACAGTACCACAACAAGTTCAAGTCCTCGCACCACCAAGCGCATCTGCTCGAACTTCATACTCACATCTTAGTTACGCATAGTCTTCGCATTGCCAAATTCCCGTCGCCGGCTTTTCGTGAGTGCAATCCTTGCGGTTGGCACAGTTCACGCAAATACCTTTCAATGAGTAATCCGACTCCTCTTGCCGGTTCTGCCGATGTAACATGTCAGT
>DAOVLC010000346.1 GCA_030631455.1 Candidatus Zixiibacteriota bacterium | reverse complement strand
GAACTGCTTGAGATCGACCTCGGAAACGAGATGCTTGATCTCTTTTCCGCCAATCTTTATGCGGCATTGTGCCGGTATTTCGATCACTGGCTTTGATGGCCCTTCAGCACCTACAACCTTCGACGCCAATCGATCTTTATGTTCCGCCATGGATCCTTCTCGGTTTACGTGAAGCAGCTACCGGTTCATCTATCTGGCAAAGCAAAGTACAATTCAACCGCAAAACTTCAAGATCAGATTGTCTATCCAGTTCTCGAAGTCCGTCGGTCCTTTTGTTCGATCAGCCGGACGTATGAACCGACGGAACCAAGGACTTATGCGGCAGCTTCAGCACAGCCTGCCCGGTAATGCAAAATAAACCTATTCCTCCCAGCGATTGTCAATCTCTGCGTCACCGATTACCAGCTTGTGACACGAGATCTCAAAGCTCTCATGTACCTGATCGTCCGGGCTGTCCTTGATGTGAGGAACCTCCTCGACATAGTTTGTAATGAAGCCTTCCTCCCAGGTAACCTCTTTCATCGTGGCATCACTCGGGTTCTTGATCGTGACCTTGCCGGCCTTCCAGCTCGCCTGACTCGAGTCCATAGCCCAGCGAGCAATATCCGTGGTCTCATCCGACTCGCGTATAACTGAGATGACGCCCGCGTGGGCGCGGTCAGAGGGACGTCCGGTCTCATCCTTGGCAGTGTAAATACGATACTTGATACTGTAGACATTCTTGAAAACAACGCCATCGACCTCGAGTACTGGTCTCCTTGCCATAATTTCTCTCCTTGAAGATTTATCAGTTCTTGGATTAAACTCTCAATTTAGTTAGCCTGATCGGCAGAGGTTCGCTGTCTCAGCCGTTTCCTCCTTTCACTCGGATCTATTTGTCCTTCACATTCGTTCCATCGTCTTCATTCCACGCCGTGAACTCAATATTGAAAGTCCTTGCGGGATATTTCGGATTGAGTGCGACCTTGATGTCGATCTCCTGACGTTTGCGCATCTCCTCGTCTGCGAAAATCTCGACCCTGTAGTCCTGAAGGATATTATCGCCCCCGCTGATCGCCTTCATGAATTTATCGACATCTTTACGCATGGTGTCGATGAATTTCTGGTCAATCACCGAGAATGTCTGCTTGTTGAGGTAGTTTCGCAGCGTCTTGTAGACGTAGTCGTAGGTGCGGCGGATCGAGTATACGTTGAAGGTTTCCTTGCTGAAAAGCGTTGCCGCTCCCATTGATACAGCACTTCCCTCGAAGCTGACCATCGGATTGACGCCCTTCTCATTGATCTTGCTTGCGTCAGGCTGATTCGCCCTGAAACGAAGATATTTCGCCTCGTTTATCTTGCCATGCTTGAATCCGGCCATCGGCTGCTGCATACCAACCGTCGTGTCGCCCTGGTACATTTTACCGGCGACCACGGCCGATGGTGGTATCCACATGTCGTCGTCTTCGTACTGGTTCTGATTGCGTGCAAGGACATAGTTCGCGAACATCGACACATACTGCTTGTAGTTGTCGATGCCGATCAGATTTGCATAGTTCGGATCATCGAGCATCTCCATGACCTCATCAACGCTCTCGAAATTCGGAAGATCGGTCATGATATGGAGCTTGTTGGAAAAGCCAAGCTGGCGCGCAATCGTGTCTACGTTCTCAACACTCCCGAGATAACCCGGTATCACGCACATCGAGAAGCATTCCTTGATACTCCATTCCCGGTAGAGGTCAGCAACCGCCCTGGAGAGTTCTTCGAACTTCTCCTTGTCATCCGGATCGGTCAGATCCTCGGGACTGACGTTCGCGAAATAAGCATTGACCTTCTCATCCGGCTCCTGCTGTGCGTTCGCGAAGAACTTATCGACCGCGCGGTAGGTCGTTTCCATATCGCGGCTTGCCCTGTGAACCTTCTTCATGTTCTTTTCGAGATTCTGCTCGAGCTTGGTCGCTTCTTCGTTCAGTTTCTTGCGGACGTTATCGATATTGTCTTCGCTTCCGAGGCTCTCCACCCAGATTCTGAGGCGATCTCCGAGCAGCTTGCGCTGAACCGCGAAATTCTTCTTGGTCAGGAACTCCTTGCGCTGGAAGTCCTTCTTCGGGTCGAGCCATTCGACTCCGCGAACAAGATCGTTATCGGCGGTCTTGAACGAAGGAAGGAGAGCGGCCAGCTTCTTGAAATCTCCAAAAGTATCACTGAGGATTGATGCGAACTCCTCATCGGATACCTTCTCTAATTCAACGGCAGGCTTTTCGGGAGCCGCCTCGGCTGCCTCTGCCTGTGGTTCCAATTTTTCTTCTTCACCCATTTATCTTCACCTCTCCTTTACTCTTCGCCCAGAAGGTCAATGTAATAGGCCATAACTTTCAGAAGCGCTTCCTTCTTGTCACTATCCTTCAGGATCTTCTGCAAAGCTTTGTTTTTCTTGAGTTGCTTGTCAAGATCGCTCATCATCTCCTTGCTGTAGTATGTCTTCTGGAGATGATCGTTCTTCTCGACAAGCTCCTTGGATGTGAAATCCTTCATTGCCCGGATTTCGAATTCTCCATTGACCGGCGCGCCATCGGCAGTCTCCATTTCGACTGAGAATGACGGCTGGTACTTCTCGAACACTTCTTTGAGATTGTTGCACCTCTTCGGCGCTACATCGGCGTCCTCGCTGTTGTTCAGCTTGGCCGCGTAGAGTATCTTGTTGGAAGGGAGAAGTTCAACCGGGATCGAATCATCCTTTTGAATCCTCTCTGTTGCTCCCAAAATGAATTTTGCCATATAACCCTCCAGATTAGAAAGGGGTGTGTTCCGCTATTTCTTCTCTACTTTGGTAAACTCGTAGCCGTCGCCGGCCACATCTATCATTACTCTGTCGCCCGCCTTCACGTTCCCGGTGATTATGTCGACAGACAGCCTGTTAATTATGTCCTTCTCGATAATTCTCTGTATCGGTCTCGCTCCGAGCTCGAACGTGTAGCCATCCTTCGCAAGTTTCGCCCTTGCTTCCGGACTAAGAGATGCTTCGATGTTCTGATCTTCCAGTATTCCGCAGAGATTGTCGAACTCGAGGCCGGCGATAACCTCCACCTGCTCCGGAGTGAAAGTATGAAATATGATTATG
>DAOVLC010000214.1 GCA_030631455.1 Candidatus Zixiibacteriota bacterium | reverse complement strand
CCTCTGAACGGCTCCGGCGTGATGAAAGGGCAGTCTGTTTCGAGGATGATGTTCTCGATGGGTACCTCTGCGGCGGCTTTGGCAGATCTCGACTTCTTGTACGTCAGCGACCCTCCGAACGCGACAAGGAAGTTCATGTCTGCCGCCTTGCGCGCATCATCAGCAGTCCCGGGAAAACAGTGCAGCACCCCTCCTACAAGATACGCTTTCTGCTCTGAGAGGATTCTCAAACAATCGGCCATCGCCTCGCGGACATGAACGACAACAGGCATCTCGAATTCACGCGCCATTGCCAGCTGGTCGATGAACACCTTCTGCTGGATATCATGTGGCGAGTAGTTGCGGTAATAGTCAAGGCCGATTTCACCTATTGCCACTACTTTAGGATGCTGCGCTATTCGCTGCAGCTTCTCTTTGTCCCGCTTCGTGTAGCTCTTCGAATCGTGCGGATGGAATCCGACTGCTGCATAAATATTGTTGTTCGCATCGGCAAGCTCTACACTTCTCATCGACGAACCAAGGTCGACACCGATATTTATGATCGCGCTCAGACCGCTTTCGAATGCGGAACTAATGACTTTGTCTCTGTCGGAATCGAACTCAGGAAAGTCTATGTGTGAATGCGTATCGATCATTGTGAGCTCCGGCTCAGGGCCGGAAGGACATGACAATAGATCCTCAGGCCGTCATCAACTTATCGTGGCGCCCGATGGCAGATCGGAATCCAACGTCAGCAGGGCGAGTTTGTCTCCCTCCGATGCGGCGAGAAGCATCCCATTTGACTCTATTCCGCGGAGCTTGGCGGGCTGAAGGTTCGTGACCACCACGATTTTCTTACCTATAAGCTGATCTGGTGTATAATGCTCGGCTATTCCGGCGACAATCTGGCGCTTCTCCTCGCCGATCCTGATCTGAAGTTTGATTAGCTTGTCGGTCCTGGGCACTTTCTCGACTTCAAGCACCTCGGCAATCTTCAACTGAACCCTCGCGAAATCATCAATGCTGATAAGATTATCCACTTCAGATTCTTTTGCATCGGTTTCCGGCATATCTGTTTTCGGCTCTTCAAGCCTGGGAAAGAGCGGGCTGTCGAGCTTGATCTCGCTGCCCTCGATCAGCAGCTCAAGCGACTCGGCCTCGTCGAGAGATTTCGGAACCGGGTCAGTCGCCAAGATCTCTCTGAGTTCCCGGCACTTGTTCGGCATATATGGGTATGCCATCACCGACACGCACCTGATCCCTTCCAGTGTTGTGCGTAGTACCGTTCCTAGCCTGTCGGTTTTGCCCTGTTTGGCAAGCGCCCAAGGTTTCTGTGAGTCGAAGTACCGATTTAGCTTGCGGCAAACATCCATAAAGCTGTCGGCTGCACCATTTGGGTTAAGCGACTCGACTTGCTCTCTACACTTCCGCACCGATGACTTGATAGATTCGTGCAGAGCTTTTTCATCTCCTGTCAACTCACCAAATGGCGGCACCTTCCCGCCGAATGGCTTCTTCGTGAGCTTGGCAGACCGGGAGACCAGATTCCCGAAATCATTTGCCAGGTCGGCGTTGTACTTCCTGCAGAAACCATCGATTCTAATATCGCCATCGGTCCCGAACGGGAACATGTTCAGCATGAGATAGCGTGAAACATCCGCCCCGAATCGTTCGACCAACTCTTCGTTTGAAATGACATTTCCCAGACTTTTGGACATCTTCTGCCCGTCAACGGTGAAATATCCATGGATATAGATCGTATCCGGAGGTTTTTCTTCGGCGGCTAAAAGCATGGCCGGCCAGAAAATGGCGTGAAACTTGAGTATATCCTTTCCGATTATGTGCACAACTCGCGCGCCATTCCACCACTTCTCGAAAGTGTCGCGATCGTCTCCATACCCAATCGCGGAGATGTAATTAGGGAGTGCGTCAACCCAAACGTATGCCTTCTGGTCCGGATCGAACGGAATCGACACACCCCAGGTGGCCTTCTCCCGGGAAATCGAGAAATCTTCAAGTCCCTGTTTGAATAGCCCAAGCACCTCGTTCTTGCGTTCTTTCGGAAGGATACGGACTTTGTCAGTCTCGATCAATTCCTTCACCTGGTCGAGGTATGACGTCAGCCTGAAGAAGTAGTTCTTTTCGGAAAGAGACTCCGGTTCTACCAGATGATCCGGACAGAGTCCTTCCTCCGTCAGATCTTTCTCCGTAAGAAATTTCTCACACCCGACACAGTAAAGTCCTTTGTATTCACCCGCGTAGACTGCCGGCTTCCCGTCCGGCGTGGTCGCTTCATGGAGCTTCGTGATGAACCTCTGCACCGCTTCTTTGTGACGTTCATCAGTAGTCCTGACAAAGTAGTTGTTCTCTATTTTGAGCTTCTTCCAGGCATCCTTGAAAAACTGTGCGTTCGCATCGACCAGTTCGCGCGGTGTTTTCCCGGCCTTCTCGGCAGCCTTTTGGACATTGAAACTATGTTCATCTGTCCCGGTCAGGAAAAACGACTCTACGCCAAACAGCTTATGGTATCGTGCGAGCACATCAGCGGCGACGGTAGAGTACCCGTGACCAATGTGAGGACGGTCGTTGACATAGTAAATCGGAGTCGTAATATAGAAAGCTCGTGACAACTCGTTCACTCCTTCTGATCGCTGTTTTTCGTTGATATCTTCGTGAAAAACGAAGACTTGCGACAGTTTCTTCTCTGGACTTCTTTGAGACGAATTACTTCTTCATCCCCGGATTGATATCTGACTGTCATCTCCTGCGTGAATATATTCAATTTGTCGACAATCCCTTCGCCCGATTCAGTTTTGTATCTGGATCCGAGTGAAGGGAAGCTCCGCAATGTCTCCCTATAGTGATTTTTTTCGTACTGAAGACAACACAATAGCCTACCGCAGTTTCCCGAGATTTTCTGCGGATTAAGCGAGAGGTTCTGCTCCCGCGCAAGCTGAGTCGATATCGGCTCGAAATCACGGAGCCAAGACGAGCAGCATTGCTGCAGACCGCATATTCCGAATCCGCCGAGACGTTTCGCCTCATCTCTGACACCGATCTGACGCAGCTCTATTCTCGTCTTATATACGCCGGCAAGGTCCTTGACCAACTCGCGAAAATCGATCCTGTGGTCAGCGGTGAAATAGAACGTCAGCTTGTTGCCGTCGAGTTGAGATTCCGCATCCACGAGCTTCATATTGAGGTTGTGTTTCTTAACAAACTCGAAACACTGATCCAGAGTCTCCTTCTCTTTCCGGCGATTTTCCTGAAATCGTTCGAAATCGTGCTCAGATGCCACCCGGATGATCGCCATTGGGCTGCCTTTGATCTTGAAATCCTCCGGGAGTTGCCATTTGGCACACCCCATATCCTCGCCCCGCTCCGCAGCCACCACGACAAAATCGTTGGACTTGACCTCCACATCGTTGCAGTTGACGTAGTATCCACGGCGCCGCGCCTTAAACTCCACTTCCCATGTATCTGTATTCACAACATTATCCTCCGAAAGGGTACAATATACATAATATGTACGAAGATTGTCAAGGATGTGGGATCGCGTAATCAGGAAAACGGCTCCATATACGAAACATCCTGTCATTTTGCTATTCTCTCGAAACAGACTGCCAGACAGAAACATGCTAAGAGGCAATGCCAGACAGGCGAATCCCCGCCTTTCATGTCCTTCCACCAGTAGGAGGTGTGTGCCATAAGTGCAATCTTTGCCAGGCTCTACCACCGAAGAAGTCACGCATAGCAGTGGCTCCCGTAAATGGCAGATTCGACTCGTCTGGAGCCGTAACCCACATTACCCCTTATCTGGAACAAAGCGGGAGTAGTGGCTGGTCGGTGTCATCCGAGCCCGGAAATGTCACGCATAATGGTAGACAAGGGAACGTAATCAAGACAGATCTTTTATCCAAGACTTAATAAGTTTTATGTTTTACGTTAAATTTCTCTTGACATTATGTAACAATCCCCTATTTTCTCCGTATGGCAATTCAGGTGAACCTTGACGTTATGATGGTGAAGAGAAAAATGTCGCTGACTGAGCTATCGAGAAGAATCGGGATATCGATGACCAACCTATCCCTTTTGAAGACCGGGAAGGTGAAGGGAATGCGGTTTAGTACGCTCGAGGCAATCTGCGCGGAATTGGATTGCCAGCCGGGCGACATTCTCGAATATATACCGGATTTCGTTTGACGGAGTGATATTCACGCGAGGATAACTTCGCGAATACGAGGAGATAGTAGAGATGGAAGACAACCGGTATGCACTGGCTGGATGGTTTGCTATAGCTAATGCTGTCTTGTTCCCACTCGCGTTTTTCACCGGTATTATTCAGGGAATAATCGGAGCGGCTGCGCTTGGATACAAAGGACCTACTGTTGGTCCGAGTGATCTGTTATTCATTCTCTTTACGATACTGGGAGTATACGTAATCTATATGTTTCGGAATCTATTGAATGAGCGATACGACTATCAT
>DAOVLC010000391.1 GCA_030631455.1 Candidatus Zixiibacteriota bacterium | reverse complement strand
GGCTTCATCTAATCAGACAGGAGAATCCGGATGGATGAGCCTATCGTGCTGTGGGATATCGACGGGACCCTCATCTCAGCCAGTTTCGAGCGCCGTTTCTTAGCCGATCTTCGCCGACATGGTCACGTCAAACTTCTGCATGCCGCAGTTGATGCTCTGCCTGTCTGGTTGCGTAATCCTCTGGGGGGATGGCATGAGTTGAAGCTCATGTATCTGTGCGGCAAGCCGGTCGAGTTGGTTCAATCATGGGTAGAAGCATGCTGGAAGGAGTCGATCCAGCCCGAATTGTACCCGGGAGTGATTGAAGCGATCAGGCAACTCCGCTCTGATGGGGTAGTGCAGGTAATGCTGAGCGGCACACCGCGGCAACTCGCCGAACCGCTTATGAAGATGCTCGAACTGGAATATCTGATTGCGGCAGAGCCTGAGATAAGAAACAACAAATACACCGGTCGTTTGGTCGCACCACATCCGAGAGGCAGGCGCAAAGCTGACCTGGCGGGTGTATGGCTGAAGGATCATGGCTATCGCTGGAACCAGACAATAGCCATAGCTGACCATTGGGACGACAGGTTCCTGTTGGAGCAAGCGAGAACATCAATAGTCGTTCACCCGGATGATCGCCTGCGAAAACACGCTACCAGAGACGGGTGGACAATTATAGAAGATATAACCAAATCATCGTTACTGACAATCATACGGGACTTGGCAGGCGGGCAAGTAGATCGGGTCACAGATAGTTTGTAGGTCAAATCTCGGAGTGAGTGAAGTGAAGGGAGAGATTTGACTATTCTCTTTCTTCGCGACTAACTTACACTCGGCAACGAGATAGAGGTGTCAGGTTTCTACTCCCGCTTCCGCGGGATTCGGAACCTGGCCTACTAAGAGCACGATGCAAAGAAAGCGACACCGCCACTTTCGTAAACGGTGTCGCCAATGGAGGGTGTTCACTTCGAATTGAATAATCAGTGGGGGGGGAGT
The DNA here is from genome assembly GCA_030631455.1 of Candidatus Zixiibacteriota bacterium. Taxonomy (GTDB): domain Bacteria; phylum Zixibacteria; class MSB-5A5; order JAABVY01; family JAHJOQ01; genus DAOVLC01. The sequence continues at coordinate 1,811 of DAOVLC010000391.1, read as the reverse complement.
CCTCAACCTATATACATCGATTACGTCAGTTTTTCACGTCGTCTGAGACTGCTATGATTGCACCGCTGCCGTCGATCGTCCATGTGTCCGGAGTGGGATCATCATCGACTCCGGGAGCAGCTGCATGGGCTGTCGCCGTGAACGTGGTGCCGGTAGACACAATGCTGTACTCGTGCCATCTCTGCGCCATCAATTCCACACCGAGAGCTGCGAGGTCCTCTGTGTAGCTGCCATACTCCTGGAACCAGGAACGCTCGAGTGTGTAGATTTGCTTCAGAATACCTTTCGCCTCGGACTGCTTCGATATTGCTGTCGTTTTCATGAATCTCGGAATTGCCAGTGATGCGATAATACCGGCAATGAAGACTACGATCATAAGTTCAAGCAGCGTGATACCCTTTGAATTTCTTAACATAAGCGGCCTCCCCGTATTGTTGTTTTCCTTACACATTGCAAGGCTCGTGCCGAACTAATAGCCAAGTGCTATGTTGTTGCCACCACGCGCGTTGCGGCGTTCTGGTGAAGTAGCATGTCAGGTCGAGTTGTATGCTCAGTAGAATAGAATATGCAGCGCTATGCGCAAGGGGGAGAGTCGGCTGCATGAGCATGATATGAACAGGCAACCGTCTGGTCATGCACGGGCAAAGTCGGTTGTCACTTATCAGTCCTGTAATTGTCTTCCGAACTCAAGGTCCACCCTTTGTGTGGGGCGAATCCCACTTTAATGAAGCAACTGTATTAAGACCAACCGGATAGAATCGACAACCAGGTGCACGTGATGCTAAAGATCGGGTGTCGCGATGGCGATAACTCTAACATGAGGGCAGACTGAATCGTGGTATCGCCGACGGCGCAGGTGCCGCGACCACTGCCTTTGGTTGGATTGACTAAGGAGAGATAACAGAACTACTAATCGATGTCTTGCGAGTGTGATCGTAAGCCATCGCATTACTGATGGATATTGGAGGAGTACATGTCTGAGTTTCGACCAAACGGGAGCATGGCATTAGTCCAAGACAGAAAGCGGGACTATGTGCTGACAGGGGTTGCAGTCGTTCTTGTCATCGCGGTAACTGTTTTTGCTATTGCGCAACTTCACTCCAGCGCCCTGATCAGGATTGACGAGACGGTCAGTGCATCGGCAACAGGTGATGGAGAGTCATCCGTTGCCGAACTGGCAGAGGTTGCTCGAATTGACCCGGTCGGATTTAACCTCGCCACATACATGCATGCACACTACAGCGAGATTGTCCTGGTGATCTACTTCGTGCTCGGAGCACTCGCAGTCGCGGTGGTTGTCAGATTTCTCGTCTTTTTCATCACATCAATGGACAGGAAACGGTTCTACCCCGATGATGTCAGTCTCCAGTTTTTCACAGACGGCAAGCTGAAGACCTGGAAAGATTTCTCTGAGAGTGTGATGGCGCAGAACCACCTGAAATCGAGATTCTGGCGAATACTAAAAGATTCAGTCCTGGTTACCGACGCGTCCGGACGATACGATCACCTGTATCTGCACCTGCGCAACAGAATCGACAGAGTCACCGATTATCTCAATGAAACTGCACTATACGAGTCAATAGCCACAGCATCACCTGCCGCCGGATTCTTTGGTACACTGGTAGGCCTCCTGTTCATCTTCAGCAATTCGCAGGGAGGCATGGCAGGGCTGTCAGATTCACCGGCATCAGAGAATTCTTTCATCTATCGAATAATTGTCCTCCCAGCCTTAAAGCTAACTCAAATTATTCCTGTGGTTGTCTGGGTTTCCATAATCTTCGTGACTATCATCTGGTATATGATAAGGACAT